>JBCCSR010000492.1:0-4900 GCA_039199865.1 Bacteroidota bacterium | reverse complement strand
TGCGGCTCAAGAAATAATTGATTGGATAGTGCTAGCCGATGTACAATTTGAACAAAAACAATCAGAGGAAAGTGGCGAATCCTACGATTTGGCCACTTTTGGAGAAGAAGTCAAAGCAATGGAAGGAAAAGAAGTCAGTATTCATGGCTATGTAATCCCGCTAGACCCCCTCGGTCTGTCCTTCGTCCTTTCCCGCAATCCCAATGCAACTTGTTTTTTCTGTGGCGGCGGTGGTCCAGAAACAGTCATCGATATTAAGCTCAAACCCGAAAAAATCAAACAATACAAAATGGATGAACGCCGAACCTTCAAAGGCATTTTACAGCTCAATCCTACCAATATCGAACATTTCACCTATGTTTTAAAAGCGGCAGAAGAGGGATAAAAACCATTTTCCGTTGCTAAATAAAAAACCGGCCCGGAAACCCGAAGCCGATTCTACTCCTATAAATGATCAAATATTCTTATCAACTACCGATGATTGGTTTTAGCCATTTCGGCGGCGCTGGCGTTCTTGTTTTCTACGCTGATTGATGATTTTGATAATCTTTTCTTTGAACGTCCGCTCAGCTTTATGCAATTTGGCAATTTGCTGGGCGGAAAGTACATTTTTCAGTTTGGCGTAGTAAGCTCTTTTTAGTCCGACCTCTTTTTCTTCCATTTCTAGAGAAGCCAGGATCACCTTTTCCGCTTCTTCGTCAGACAACTGATTGAAGTTTTTGGGCAAATTATACGATCCTTTGAGTTGTCTTTTGTCTTCTTCGAATTGATTGAACAAAGGCCAAAACTGTTGGGCCACTTCGGGGGTTAAATTCAATTCCTCCGTGATCAACGCAATCTTCATCGACTGAATTTTTTCCTGAAGCTTTTTATTTTGTGCCAACAATCCGCTGCTCATTCCAATCAAGACCAGGGCAATAACAAATAATTTTTTCATGGCATTGTGATTTAAACTTAATTTTTTTTGGTTCATTGTCTAATTTATGAGTTGGCCGATTTACAATAAAAGGCCTTCTAATTCGTCGATATCCAATTCTTGGAGCAAATCTTCAAGTAGGACGTCAAATTCACCATCTCCCGAGAAATTACTTTCTACAAAAGCATCGATTTCCTCATCATCAAAGTCCAATTGCGACAGCAATTCAGCATCAAATTCATCGAAGTTTTGGGCAAAGTAATCATAGGCTTCGTCGTCGAGCAAAGAAGATTCTACGGCAACGAGTTCCTCGGAGCCATCCACACTTGACATAAAATACCAACCTGCCGTCAACAAAAGCAACAAGGAAGCAAGACTCAAGGCCAAACGAGGTTGAAACCAATTGGCCAACAACTCATCTAGCTGACTTAGCCAGGTCTTTTTCGGAACAGCGACCGGTGCTGATTTCGATTCTGGAGCAACTTTTTGCCACAAGTCCTCCTGCATCTCTTCAAAGTAATTGACTGGCACCTTGAAGTTTTGCGTTTTGTCCAAACCCGCCAGGAAAGGCGAAATTTGTTCCAATTCTTCTTGAATTTCTTTTTTAGGTTCCATGATTGATTTATGATTCTACTTCTCTAAAGTAATGCTCAATTTTTTTTACCGCGTGATGATAAGAAGCCTTTAAGGCACCTACCGAAGTTTCTAATACCTCGGCAATTTCTTTGTAGGTCATCTCTTCGTAGTAGCGCATATTAAAAACGATTCTCTGTTTTTCGGGTAAAACACTGAGTGCCTTTTGTAAGCGGAGTTGGATTTCATCTCCATCAAAATAGGTGTCCGCTTGTAATTTTTCCGACACATGACTGCCCTCATCATCCAAGGAACTCATGCTTTTCTTTTGCTTTCGGTTCAAAAAAGTGATCGCTTCATTCGTTGCGATCCGATACAACCAAGTATACAACTTAGATTTTCCTTCAAACCGATGAATGCTTTTAAAAACCTTAACGAAAGTATTTTGAATTACGTCATTCGCATCATCATGCTCGTAAACCATCCGACGAATGTGCCAATAAAGCCGCTCCTGATATTTCTGCATCAAAGCACGAAATCCTCGCTCGTAGCTATGCTCTTCCTTCAAAAGAGACAATATTTGATCATCGGATATGTCGTTTACAGTCGGCTGCAAGGTGAAAGATTTACTGTTAATACCTGAATTCTGGTCAAAGGTTTAACCGTAGGTCAAGAATTCTAAATTTTTAAGAAGATTTTAAGATAAGCATCATTTTGTACGAAGTGGTCGAGTGTCTAGGCCAAAGTACCCCTTAACTAAGGTCCTTGTCCATTTAGTGAATATTATGATCGGGATCGATGGGAGGATGCGCAGGAGGAGGCAATTTTTCGCCAGTTATCCTAGGCTGATTTACAGGTTTAACCGGTGGCTTTACCGCCAATTTGGCTTTCTGCAGTTGTTTTAGTCGCCGATTGCGCATCCCTAGCAACAGAGTGCAGCATAAAAAGATGCCTATGGAAATCCCTATCCGCAACCAAAGCTCCTGTTCAGCTTTAATCGTACTCTCTAAATAATAGGGATTTGGAGCATTGGGCGTTCCCTGTCCAAAATTGATTTCCCAATTTTCAATGTCGCCATTATTGAGCCGAGGCAGCAACAATCCTAGAGTAAAAGTAGAATCACGGGGTTCAAGTACATAGCCCATACTGTCTACGGAAGCCCCCTTATTGGTAAAAAGGCCAAGGGTTTCTTTCTTTTTACTCAACCCAAAACCCAAATTACCAACAATGTTGTAAACATCGGGGAATACCTGATGAAAAGCAGCTGTATCCTCGCAAACAATGAGATACGATTTCGGGAAGATTTTAGCCGAAGGCAAGGTGTAATAGTTCTTTTTATCGGTAAAAAACCAGTCTTGCAAATCGATCGTCTCTTCCGAATAATTGAATAACTCAATCCAGTCGCCACTCTTTTTACTGTTGCAACTCACTTCATTAATCATGATCTTACCCGCTAAGGGATGACTGTAGGGTTCGAAGACCGCTCTGACTTTTTGAACTTGATCAGCGCTCAGATGAAAACTTAGATCACTGATTTCTCCATCGACACCAAGCCCTTCCCAATGGGAAAATCGATAGCCAAAATTAGGAACAGCTTTGAGGTGAATAGGTATTTTCTCGAAATAAGTACCCGAAAATTGCTCGTTGCGAATAATCAAATTTTCGTTGACCACTACTTCTCCTCCGGCAGTAGCTTCCAGCTCAATTTTGGCCAATTCCCCCACGTCGAATTTACTTCTAAGATGACGACGGACATAGGCTGGCCGCTTTTGAGCAAATTCAATCATCCGGCGAACATGGGTTTTCCAACGACTCTTACGCAATTTCCAACGTTTGAGATGACGAGGCATTTCCGGGCGCAACCGCTCATAAAACTGACGAATTTTTGCTTCTACGCGCTCTTCTTCAAAATTGGTATTCAAATAATCGGCAAATCGATTGACAAAACTTTTTTCAAAATCCGGACTTTCCAACATCTTGCGCAAAATAAAGGTACTCCAGGGTGGGTTGGGCCAGGAGGGACCATCTTCTGCGGTGTGAAATTCCAGACTATTGTTTTTATAGGCTTTGGGATTGTGTAAACCAAACCCCCAGTCGGTGTCGTACAAAATCCAGCGCCAACGTCCACTTTCTGTCTGTGACCGCCAAAACTTGATATTTCCTCCCGCATCCTGATTGTCGAAATAAATCTGGGCAATCTGATAATCCATGAAGTTGTCCACATCCATTAAACTATTGACGTAAGCGTATCGATTTGGATCGCTCAGATCATTTTCTCTCAGATAATTCAACATCTTCAAATAATGCGACCGGCTTCCCCGCTTAACCGAACGTCGATGTTCAATCAAATCGACACTGTCCTTGTCGACCTCGTGATGATCAGAGATAAAATAGCGGTTCACTTTCTCTCGAATGTTGTAGATCCCCCAGTATTTGCCATTGAGATAAAGGTGGGCAGGGCGATAATCCTGCTTCTCGATATCCCAGTCATCCAATAAACTGGTCATCAAAGCATCTCGAAAATGAGATTTGCTCCAATCGCTTCCCGAATTTCGCAGGACAAGAAACTTGTATTTCTTTTTGCCTTTTTTTCCAAAAATACGATGTTTAAAATTTTTCTTACCATAGCGATCCCGAGCGACAATGGTCATTGATTTTTGTGGAAACAACCGACTCATCCCCCCAAACAAGCGAAAGCCAGTCACGCTGTTGAACTCACACTCACCACCAACTTCGTAAATCTCAGTATTGATTTTCACTTCACTCTTGCTCCAAAAATTAGCACCATCTTTGGTCCAAAGGCTATCGATTGCATCCGAGCCTTGCATATAAAGCCCCGTTTCGGGGTCGAAGAGTACCGAAGGAGTGATGGCAATTGAAACAACGGGAAAAGTGGAAGGGGGTTCTTCGATAAAATAGGTATGACTCCGAATTTTACTTTTTTTTCTTCCCTTACGAGCAATGGCACGGATTACGGTCGTCTTTTTGATTTTGATGGGGCGCTTATACAGCTTTGATTTTCGATTGGGCTGGCTACCATCTGTTGTATAATAGATTTTAGCCCCGGGAGAACGCAATTCCAGTAGCTGCCGCTCCTCATAGAAACCACCCGATACCGAAAATTCGATTTCCAAGCGTTTTTTCTTAGGCTTGGGCGCCTGCTGTCTTTGTGCCAAAACCGTGGTTGAGCTACAAAAAAACAAGAGGGATAATATGGCAATAAGGGTTCTCAAGGATTAGCTTATACGATTACTTTAGGAAAAGTTTGATAAAATAGCACAAAAATTCAGTACTGCTTCAATACAAAGCATTAAAGTAAATTTAATATGTTTAAGAATAATACAAAAAGGGTGCCTTTTGTCAATTGTGGATGGTACAAATGGGCGTAGTAAACAAATTTATAAAAATTAT
>JBCCSR010000491.1:0-4903 GCA_039199865.1 Bacteroidota bacterium | reverse complement strand
GTTTTTTCATTAATCCTTTTTTAAAAACCCATTGCAAAGTCATCCACGATTGGCTCTCTTCCGAGAAATGTCTCCCGAGATCCCTTGCTTGAGGTTGATTGATAATTGGTCCAAACACTATATGGCTATAACGTTAAAAGAAGGGCTACTATAATGAGTAGCCCTTCCAGATTAAATCACACTTACGAGGTATTGTATTGTCTTCTTTTATCTATCCCACCAAACTGGAGTAAACTGGGTTACATCAGAAGGAGAAGGAGTATTGTTATTTGATAATACTTCATTTTGCGCGTAAGGTAATCGTCGAGGAATTTGACTTCCAGAGTTAGGAGACAAGGAAGGAATCCCCGTTCGTCGCCAATCGGTAAACACCTCAGGATTGAGGAAAAGGGCAATGTATTTTTGGGTCATGATTTCTTCCATGCTGAGATTGGCTGCTCCTGGATCTACTTCAGCTTGGGCCACATAATCATCGTAGGCTTCACTCCCGAGTCCAGCTTCATTAAAAGAAGCCCGAATAGCTCCCAAATAAATGGGATGCGCCGCCGCCGCACCATCAATGTTTAAGGTGGCCTCCGCTCGGATAAATTCTTGTTCCGTATAAGTCAAGATTGGAAAGTTACGGTTGGCAACTAAAATGGGATGCGCAACCCCTTGGTCAATTGGTGCTCCATAAACGGCCGACCTTGGGTCGTTCAAATTATCCATCAAGGCGACGTAGTTGACCCCCACATCAATATCATCTCTTTGCTCTGTGTACTGAAACCATGGAGCCGAAGAAGTTGCTCCCGCTCCAAATGGTAATGTGGCATTGTCTGCCTCTGAATCGAAAACACCTTTTGCCAAGGCATCCAAGGCTTGACGGTAATTGTCAGCGCTCACTTTAGACAAATGCAATCGGGCCCTCGCTTCCAATAGATTTAAGAATTTACCCCAAGCCTCAACATCCCCTCCGTAGAAGAAATCATCGGCTCCCGGAGTCAATCCACCTCCATCTAAAGCAAACAAATCCCGACCTTCATTGATCAATGTCAAAATACTGTTGTAAATTTCCTCTTGCGTATCAAACTTGGGTTGCAATAACTCCGTTCCCTGAAAGGCTTCAGAGTAGGGCGCATCGCCAAACAAGTCGGTGATCAACATTATCGAAAACGCTTCAATGGCTTTTGAAATGCCTGAGTAATGATTGTAGCTATTGGTTTCGGCTCCAACCAAAAGCTGTCGGTTGTCCATCAAAATACTCGAGTATAGATTTCGTCCCCAAAGAGCATCTACATCAGCACCCTGGATACCATAATTTTGGTACACCAAAAATTGTCGACAACAACCATCGACATGCTGTGTATAAAGGCCAATGTAACGAGAAGCATCTCCTCCTAAGACATACGCCAGACGCGTTTCAATTTGCGAAAGCAAAACATCAGGAGTCACCTCAATCGGATTGTCGGGATCGACATTGATGTCCCCAAAATAATCACTACAACTATTCAGACTAAAAATAGTCAGTAGCGATAAAAGAATATATGATTTAATAGAGTTCATTTTTAAAGATTTTTGTTTCTAGAATTTAGTGGGATAGTAGTCCTGCTTTTAGCATGCCAACTTGAGCTCGGAAAAACTTTCACTGAAAGTTTTTCCGAGTATCCAAGGACTAAAATCTAGGGTTGATCACGCTAAAAATTAGAATTTAACATTTAAGCCAAAAGCGTAGCTTTTGATTCCTGGCATTTGGAAATACTCCAAACCTTGTCCATTACTACTCGAACCAACCAAGCTAGTTTCGGGGTCAATGCCAGTGTAAGGTGTCCACAAAAACAAGTTGCGCCCGGTAAAGCTAAGAGTCAAATCACTGAAAGGTGAATTGCCTAGCAACTTATCGTTAAAGCGATAAGAAAGGTTCAACAAACGCAAGCGATAGTAGGAAGCATCCTCCACAAAATGTTCGGCAACCGCACCAAAGCCACCTCCATTTGCGAGGTACCAATTTTCATCGAGTGGCACGGCAAAAGTATTGGTAGATCCATCAGAGGCATTGAGTCCTTCATAAACAAAAGTAGCATTGGCATAATCAGGAGAACCATCTGGCAAGGTAGCATCTCGATCTCCCGTAATGCCACTCGTTCCAAAGAAGGTTAAAGCACCTTTAGTTCCATTCCAAATTTCTCCACCTTGCTTGATGTCAAACAAGAAGGATAAAGACCAGTTTTTATACGATAAAGTGTTGTTGATACCCAACATGAAATCAGGGTTAGGATTACCAATTACCCGATTGCTAGGATCGACTAATGGATAGCCATAATTGGGGTTGTAATTGTCCGCATTAACATCTGGAGAACCCGAATCATCGATGATCAAAGCACCGTCTGGATTGTACGGTAGGTTGGGATCAAAACTTCTTCCATCAGAGGTATTGGCATGTTGGAATGCTCCACCTAAGATTTGTCCAAACTCAAATTTGTTGCCTTGATCATCAGGAGCCAAGTTGTAAATTCCCGTTCCCGTAAAACCATCTAAGTACTGATTTTGCACGCCTTCTGGTAAGGATTCAACGGTTGTTCTCCATTTAGAGAAATTAAGAGCCATATCCCAACTGAAATTGTTCGTCCGTACTGGTGTTAGGTTCAAGACCAACTCTGTACCGACCGTTTGCAGTTCCCCAGAGTTGATGACTGCGCGTTGAAATCCGGTAGAGTTTGGAATATTGATCGCAATAATTTGATCTTTAGATTGGCGCGTGTAATACGTGGCATCCAAACCAATTCGATTGTTGAAAAAACGAAGATCTAAACCAACCTCATAGTCCGTCGTTCGGGAAGGAATTAGATCTGGATTTCCCTGAACAGGAGAAAAGGTGTAACCACTTTGTCCTTGGAAGGGAAATAAAATCCCATTGGTCCAACCGTCATTTAAAGAATAAATGGTCGTGGTATTGTTGGGAACATTGTGAATAGTAGCGGTCAGATATGGATTGGGGGCTCCCCCTCCTACTTGCGCATAGGAAAAGCGAACTTTTCCAAAAGAAAGCGCATTGACATCTATCAGCTCGCTAAAGACCAAACTCAAGGATGCAGAAGGATAGAATACATCAATATCACCAGCAGAGAACGTTTTGCTAGGTGCGATAAGGGTAGAGACCCAATCGTTTCTTCCCGTAAGGGTCAAATAAAGATAGTTTTTATAGCCAATATCTATGCTCCCAAATACGGCTGCTGAACGTTGATTGTTGTGCGTAATTGAAGAGATAACGGTTGAAGTATTGCCTAGCTTTCTGAATCCAAAAAAGTTGAGTCCATCTCCTTGAATGTAATTGTTTTTATCAAACCTGTTCCAGAGATTCATCCCGAGGTTGTAGCTAAAGCTAATGTCTTCGGTCAAATTGCCGTTCCCCAAAACATTGAAATAAATATCGGTGTGTCGATAGTTGAATTGATCTTCTACCACCTGTCCGTTGGGAAAAGTTCGTGAACCAATTTCAAATTCCTGTACTCGGTTGTCCGTGTAAAAGTCTGTACCAATAGTGGAGCTTAAAGTTACCCAGTCATTAATTTCGTAGGCCAAATTGACACTACCAAACATTCTGTTGACACGATCATTAAACTGAGCAAGATTGACAATCCAATAAGGATTATCGTAACCTCCTCCACCTCGATAATTTCTCTGGCTATTGTCCGGAAAGGTATACGCCGATGGATCGTCCACTGGATTGGATAAACCATTACTGTTGTCAAAACTAATGGGCGTCCTAAACAATCCGAGGTTGACCCCAGAAGTGTTGGAGCCTTGTTGAATTCGGATGCCTCCCGACTTCACGTAGTTCATCGTCATACTGGCCGTCAAGCGGTCCGAAATCTTGGCTCCAACATTTAAACCTACATTCGTTCGACTAAACTCATTATTGGGAACAACTCCTCGGTCGGTCAAGTGGCCAAAGGAAAAACGATAGTTCAAATTATCGGTTCCACCACTGAAGGAAACGTTATTGTTCCAAGAGCTTCCAGTCTGGTAAAAATCATCTACATTGGCGTAGGGTACGAATGGGGCGACTGCACTAGGATCGTTTTGACTCACCAAACGACCATTTCTGTCGTATTGATAATCTGATCCATCGTAAGAAAGGGTGTCTGCCTTGGGGCCCCAAGAGGCCAACCAACCTGTTTCTGGTCCCAACCAACCACCGGAAACCCCTTGTACATATTGATTCTGGAGTTCAGGTAATTTATTGACTCTTGAGAGGGTAAAAGTAGAGCTAAAGTCGACGTCTATTCCTTTCTTCTTTCTTCCTTTTTTGGTAGTAATCACTAGGACTCCACGAGCTCCTTCTACTCCGTACAAAGCAGCGGCGGCAGCTCCTTTCAAGACCGTTACCGACTCGATATCATTGGGGTTTAAATCGATTCCACGATTGGAGTTGGCCACTCCGTAAAGGCCTCGTTCAGAATTTTTTTCGGCATTGTCTAATCGAACCCCATCTACGACAATCAACGCTTCGTTATCTCCATTAAACGAAGTCTGACCACGAAGGACTACACGGGAACCTGCCCCTGCCGCTCCGGAAGCTTGGGTCACCTGTACGCCCGCTGCTTTTCCACTTAAGGCGTCAACAAAGTTTGTCGTGTTTGCTTTGTTGATTTCATCGCTTCCCACTTCTTGAACAGCGTAGCCCAACGCTTTTTCATCTCTCCGAACCCCCAGTGCGGTCACCACTGCAGTTTCGAGCGTCACTCCTTCAGACAAACTGACGTCTACAACATTTGAAGCACCTAGTTCAATTTCTTCATTTCCATAACCGGTGTAACTAATGACTAAAATTTTACGATCGGAAGGTACCTCAATTTGATACTTTCCGACGACATCTGTAACGGTACCTATTGTTGTTCCTTTAACAACTACGTTGGCACCAATC
>JBCCSR010000490.1:0-4923 GCA_039199865.1 Bacteroidota bacterium | reverse complement strand
GTATCAGGTGAATTGAACGGCTCGATGGCAGAAAGTGGTCCTTTTTTTGGTAAATACACCATTTTTCTACTTTTGACGAAAAATTAATGTGACTTTTATTAAAGTTGATCGTACCAAAAGTGTAAGTATTTTTATGGTAGTAAATTTCCTGTCTGTTTTTATTTTCTGGGTCAATCAATTTCCCACCTTTCGAGATAGTGTTTACCAGTTTTACTTCTTGTGATTTGGGTAGCCCTTCACTCAACTGAAGGCCAGTCCCGTTTTTTTTAATGGAGTTGCGACATCGTCCCTAGGGTTTTGTCTCAACGCTCCCTTGCAATGCGATTGTTATTGCAGGGATTTTAATTTTTTATATGGATAAATTAGTAAAACTTAAAGCGAAGGAAACTGCTGCGACGAACGCAGACTTTTACAACTTGTTTCGACCAATTGCTCCCAGTATCGATTTGATTGGAAAAGTAGCACAGGTGATTAGTGGGTTAACAGAAGCCATTACCATTTGGTACATTACACAAAGCGAATTGTCTGGGACTTCAAAAATTGTTTCCATCCTGGTTTCCATTATTGCGATGTTGCTCGTCGTTGCTGTCCTTGAATTGGGAGGACGTAAGTTTGTTCAGGTATTGACCAGGGCTATCGTTTGGAAGCGATTAAAAAATGCTTGGTACATCAGCCTATTTGTGATTGTTGGATTGATTACCATCGGTATGGGGGCATTGTCTTTTCGACTGTCTACCAACGGCATTCGTCACGCCTTTGTCTCCAATGTACCGGTAGCCGCACAATTTGATCACCGACTATTAAAGCAGGAGTATCGCGAGGAGGTAACGGCCTTGGCCAATAGCTTTGATGATGATTTCCGTCAAGTGAAAGCGCATCATACCGAATTATTGACCTCGACTTCGGATGCTTATGAGGCCAACATTGAGTCCGCCAAATTGAGAGCGGAGGAGTATGATCGAAAATTTACTGCTGGTGCTGCTTGGGCCAAGAGCCATGCGGACAAATATCGAAAGAAGGTGGCAAAGTTGGAAAGCGAAAAAACAAAGGTCCTGAGGCAACATCAGACAGCTTATGCCAAAAAGTTGGATCAGTGGCAAAACCAAAAGCGCCGAGCCATTGATCAGGAAAAAGCGGCACTCAAAGTAGCCATCGCCAAAGGAGAAGATGCCGTCCAGAAAGTACATCAAAAGCAAGAAAAGGATGCCTATTTTTGGGGAAGTCTCTTGTCTTTTTTTGTTGGGTTTAGTGTCCTATTGGCCTTTGTCTGTATCATCAGCGTGGAAGTGTATCGAAGAGGTTGTGGTATTCAGGTGGAATACGAAGAGGAAGAGCACCACCACTCGATATGGTCTATTTTTTGGATGGGATTGGTCGATCGGGTGGATCATTTTTTCAGAAGTAAAGCAGAGCGTTTTGCGAGTAGACAAACCCATTCGGGACGAAGTCAAACCATTGGGTTTAACTATGCAAAACCAATGTTGAGCAATCATTCTGATTCAATGGCAACCAATGAATCGAGAAAAGAAGGTAAAATTCAATAAGCATCGTTTAAACCATTTGTTTGCAATAGGCTTAGCAGTTGGCAGCAAGGGCAGGATTCCCTTGCTGCCCATTTTTATTTATTCCGCTTGCGGATTGCCCAAGGGAAAACGATAGCCAATCGTCATGTTGAGTGCCCGATTTTGGAGACTTGTTTCACTGAAGTTGACATCGTTGGACAAATTGGAGAGTCCCAAATTGTAGCGCAGATCCACCAGAATACTTCCAGGCCCCGCCGCAAAATTGACCCCTGCTCCGATGACCATGCTCAACTCCACTCGCCTAATTCCATCATCTTCCGTAAACTCAAGGCTTTGTGATTGATTGCTGATGTTATCTTTTTCTTTAACGGAGAGGAGATAACCAACAGATGGCCCCGCAATGGCATAGCCACTAATGGCACGAGGATTCCCAAAGCGATATTTGAATAGCACTGGAACATCCAAATAATTAAAGACGAAGGAGCCATCTAAGTTAAATCCAAAAGTAGAGAATTTTACGCTCCATCCCTTTTGGACATAATGCAATTCTGGCTGAATCGCAAAATTAGGGCTGACGCCAAGTTCTGTGAACAAGGCAATATTTAGACCCAATAGAGTCTCAGGGTTAGGACCAGTGATCCCAGAAACGTCGGTTTGGACATTGGCATAATTGAGCCCACCACGTAGGCCTAAATAGTTTTGCGCATTGACTTGTAGCGTGGCCAATAGTAATAATAGCGGGAACAGTTTTTTTAGTAAGGGTAACATAGGCATTTAAATTAAGTGAATGGTAAATGGTATCATAAGTGAATATTATTCGCTGGTCGAACTTCCTGAGCTTCCGATTGGAATACGATAACCGATACTGATGTTGAGTAACCGATTTTGAAGTTTTTCTGTATCTTCTACATTTGGATCTAGTTCCAGCAAACTGGATAGACCAAAATGATAGCGAAGGTCAAAAACAATAGCGCCAGGACCAACGGGAAAATTGGCCCCCGCACCAATTACGGCAGACACATCTACTCGCCCGAACTCTCCGTCAACTTCAAAGTCGACGGCACGTGAAAAATCAAAAGTATTGTCGATGAACCTGCCAGAATAGGCATAGCCTAGGGAAGGGCCCGCAATGGCATAAATATTGATTGCGTCTGGATTTCCGTAGCGATACTTGAACAGAATGGGAAGCTCCAGATAATTGAGTTTGACCGATGCATCGAATGTCAAACCATCAAACATCTCTTGTACTCGATAGCCTTTTTGTAAGAAGTTCAGTTCCGGTTGAATGGCAAAACTTTTGCTGATGCCCAATTCTACGAACAGTGCAGCATTGATGCCATTGATGTGATCAGGGCCTGGCTCTGGTGTCTCGATGTTGACCGTTCTTACGTTGGCAAAGCTCAGCCCACTGCGTAACCCCAAATAACTTTGTGCATTGACTTGTAAGGAAGTCAATAGGAATAGGAAGAATAGCGTCTTTTTTGTTTTAGCTAACATTATGATTTTATTGTATTGAGTGAAATAATAGTTATTGTTTGATGGATCCCTTGGCTACCTTTTGCGGGTAGAGGATACCAGAAGCCTGTCCAGAATGGGTCCGTCTGACCATTGGACTGAGATTTTGCTTAGATTGGAATTGGAAAAAGTATAGGAGAAACTAACAAACAGGGCTAAAATACAGATACCTCAGAGAAAATGATCTAGTTTTCCCTATTTTATCATTATTTTAACAAAACAGCAGTCAAGACATTTACTCGAATTCGCACCACGAGATGGCATGTGGTCGGTATTTTTAGCGGCTAAACTTTTTTCTCAAACTGGATTGGGCAGCAATTTTCATGACTTGAATTTGTCCAGGAGTAAAATGATAAGGTTTGAGATAACAAGGTTTGTAATAAGACATGTAGTTGTTGATCAGTGGGGCATAGGCCTTGCCCGCTTTGTTCTCCAGCCCGATCATTTCGCAATTGGAATAATTGACATACACCTCAAAGACTACGCCTGGATCAGGAGGAGTATCACATATGCCGTCGCCAATCTCTTCGCAGCGAGATTCGTCGAAATCGTCTTTCCCAAATTGAGCTTCTTCAAAGGTATGGTACAAACCGAAAAAGTGACCAAACTCATGAGCGACGACTTTTTGATCGGTCAAATCAAAGTGACTCAAGACTAAGTTGCTGGTGATGTCGGATAGAATAAAAGAAAAGCCACCCGTTCGTCCACAACTAATACTGGTTGGTGTGATTTGACAAAATTCATGGGCATGATCAAAAACGTAAACACTGATGAGGTCAGGTAGATCGTGTGCTTTGGAAAATTGGATGTAAGGTTCGTAAGCGTCAGCGGATAAATCTTCAATACTTAAAGAAGAGGGAATAGCCTCCACTCTTTCGACATAAAACTCTAAATTGGCGGGAGCGTAAGCTTGGTTGAGTTGTTTAATGGCCAGATGGATTTTTGCTTTGCTGCTGTCGATTCCATTGCTTTGCTGCTGAACGATACCAAAGCGAAGTGGAAAACGCATGAGGTCCATTGTTTGGACATGCTGCATAATTGAGTCGTTGTGCATACAATCGTGAACCATCTTGCTATTCTTCTTTTCATCACCGGCAGCATCACATTTTGAAGTACACCAATCCTTTTTTTCTACTATTTGAGCAAGGGGCTGACAGGTAGAGAAGAGCAAGGGAATCAGGAGGGCAATTAACTTTTTCATAGGTGCTTGCGCTTTTGGTGATGGTGTGGGCCTGCCTTTGTAATGGTGGTTGGCAATTCTCGGGTAAATTATACCAATTAAATATAGCGCTTTCTAAGAAGTTATGGAAACGGAGCATTGTAGTGGGAAAGACATTGAAAGGAATCCCCGGAGTATCCCCGGTGGACTAGCTTTCGAAAATAGGAAACATCAATGTTTTATTGTGCCCTTTTACTCCAAGACTTCAAAGCCAATTGTTTTCCCAAATGAATTGCCTTTTGCCAAGAATTGGTATCTATTTTGGAGAATGGCCCAACACTAGGACCGTCAGCGATGAGGCCTTGACCCGTAGCTAACAGAATAGATTGCGCTTCCTGGTATCTCTTTAAACGCTACCAATTTCATCCTTTCGACATTCTGATGGCGGTATTTTTCGGTACGGTACCATCGACGATTATGCTTTGTGTGCTTTTTCATTTTCAAGATTGGGAGGGAAAAGAGCAGATGATGATTGTTGGCCATTTGGAGGGCTACGAAAATGAACTGATCGAAATACTTTGTGGAAGATCGATACACCTTTGATTTGGGTTGGAATACGAATCAAACCAAAATGTAGCATTGGTCTAAACCGGTGCCTCATCGATTTTCTCTTTTCTAGCTGTCCGGTAAAAAAATAATTTTTCAATAGGGGGTCAACTCTTTTGT
>JBCCSR010000489.1:0-4924 GCA_039199865.1 Bacteroidota bacterium | reverse complement strand
TATGCTCGGGAGGAAGGTCTAGGGGAGGAGCAGTGGTGCTTACTTCATTGGCACCACTAGTCGGCTGCTGCTCCGCTTCATCCTGGCAGGAAAAAAGTAATGCGCAAACCCAGAAAAGAAAAAAGTATTTTTTATTCATAAGAAATTCCTAGCCTAGTTTTTCATTTTTATCAATGTGGGAAAGTCTGGGACTCCAATTTTTTTGACCGTGTTTTGACCAGACGAAATTGATCTTTAGATTTCAAAAGCAACTCCTCGTTTAAAAGCATCTTCTTGTCTTTTTTTGAATAACTTTTGGTAGTTAGCTCGGTCAAATTGATAGAGATGGGCAGGTCGATGCGCCACTCCCTCTTGGATGCCTACCTGGTTTAGAACGCCCATCTTGAGTAGTTTCGTTCGAAAATTTCGCTTATTTATCTCTACTCCTAAAATCGTCTCATACAGTTTTTGTAATTGAGTAAGCGTAAATTGCTCTGGCAGTAGTTCAAAGACGATAGGTTGATACCTCACTTTTGCCCTCAGGCGTTGAATGGCCATTTTAAAAATTTCGAGATGATCAAAAGCCAGTTGAGGCAATTCATCAATGCCAAACCAAGCGACCTCTTCCGCATCATCAGCGGCCCTTATGGGATGCTTTGCTAAATTGACCAGGGCAAAGTAGGCGACACTTATTACTCTCCCTCTCGGATCTCTCTGTGGATGACCAAAAGTATAGAGTTGTTCGATAAATAGGTCTTGAACGCCAGTTTCTTCTTTCAACTCCCTGAGTGCAGCGGTGGCCAGATCTTCTTCCATGTCGACAAAGCCTCCTGGAAAGGCCCAATTGCCCATGAAAGGATTCCCTTTTCTTTGGATGAGCAAGACCTTTAGCTGTTCGCCTTCATCTAATCCGAAAATGACACAATCTACTGTTAAGGACGGGCGAGGATATTCATAGGTGTATGGCACGATGTACTACTTAGTTTTAAAACAAAACTAAGTTAGGTGCTTTTTGCGGCATATCAAAATCAAAAAATGAACGATGGCCTCAAAATAATTGTATCCTGGTACAACTATTTTCTGTCTTTCATGGACCAATAAGACAGAAAGAGATTGGGAGTACGACAATTGGAATACTCCAGCCCAGTTTATTTTCGTTATTTTAACCTAGCTTTAATTGATATGAATCGAGGAATGTTTTTATTTTTATTGGTCCTGTTGAGTTCTGCTTGGACGCTTGCGCTTTGGGAAGAATTTGTGTCTCACGAAGGGAAGTTTAAATTGTTGACACCGGGGGAGCTAACGCCAAAAGTAAATGCCATCGAAACGGCCATTGGTCAATTGAAATACCACACATTCATTCATCAACCTGAAGATAAGCAGGCCGATAACTTGGTTTATATGATTAGCTATTGTGATTATCCCGATCATACCGTCAGTTCCGATTCACTGGATTTGGTGGGCGAGTTTTTTCAAACGACAATCGAGGGGGCAGTAGAAAGCGTGAATGGGGCATTGCGCTACGCTACCGAAATTCAATATGGGCAGTATCCGGGAAGACTTTGGAGGATTGACTACAGTGAAGGAGCCGTCATCGTCAAAACCAAAGCTTACTTGGTCGGACAACGTTATTATGCCATTCAAACCATTACCCTCAAGGGGCGGAGCCTGAATAAATCCTCCGACCGCTTTTTAGATTCTTTTCATTTAATAGATTGATACGTTTCGTTTGTTTTCCTCCGGAAATTTACGAGATTTACGGGTCCAATTCAAAACCCAATTGGGCTTTTAATACGGATTTGAATGGGTCAAGCCTAAATCCCATTTCAACTCGTTTTCAGAAGTCAACCAAATCACGTTTAAATGAAAAAAATCGCGGTATTTCCTGGGTCTTTTGATCCCATCACTATCGGACACGTCGAACTGGTTAAGAGAGCCATTCCTTTCTTTGATCAAATTATCGTTGCAGTAGGGGTCAATTCTCAGAAAAAGTACCTCTTTTCCCTGGAGACTCGCTTACAATGGTTGGAAGATGTATTTTCTACAGAAGATAAAGTCAGTGTGGATTCTTTTACTGGGCTGACCGCTCATTTTTGTCAAAAAGTAGGTGCGCGCTATTTGTTGAGAGGCTTGCGGAATGCCTCTGATTTCGATTATGAAAAAACCATTTCTCAGTTGAACAATATTGTGGGAAGTGGCCTGGAAACCATTTTCTTGATTAGCCGTCCTCAATATTCCCATATCAGCTCGACCATCGTTCGCGAAATTATTAAGGGACAAGGAGATGCCAGTCCCTTTTTGCCTGCTCAAGTCATATTGTCCAAGTAATCTCTTTCCTTCTTTTCGATTGTCGCCTAGTTGAGACTTTATTGATCAGGGGGGATGTTCTGTCTGGGGCTTTTTAAAGTTGAGGTGAAAAAGTTGTCCATCGAAGTCCTGTTGAATCTGTAGTTACTTTAGCTGTAGCAGCCTTCCATTGATCGATCATGTTGACTTGATTGTTGACAAAAGCCTTGCTCCGGACCTCTTTGGCTTTGACCTTTGAAAAGCTGAAAAGTCATTTCGTTAATCACTACTAAAGTGTTACATTTGCACGAATTTATTCACACAGTGGTGAGCCCAGTTGATTTGCCTACCGCTGTACATTCCAAATCAAACCTAAATCAATTCTTCAGATATGGCAAATGCATTTTTCCAAGTACCCATCGCAAGCAATGAGCCTGTATTATCCTATGCGCCTGGTTCGCCAGAGCGGGCGGCTGTTCAGGCAAAATTGGTAGAGCTGAAATCAAAAAAGCTGACCATTCCAATGCATATCGGAGGGAGAAAAGTAACCAGCAAAGAAAAGGTTGCCATCCATCCACCACACGAAATAGAACATTGTCTGGGGCATTACTACAAAGGAGATTCTAGCCACGTAAAAAGAGCCATCGATGCGGCACTCAAGGCCAAGGCTGCATGGTAAAATATGCATTGGCAAGATCGAGCCGCCATTTTCTTGAAAGCCGCCGATTTATTATCTGGTCCTTACCGGGCCAAGATGAATGCGGCCACAATGCTCGGGCAATCCAAGAATGTTTTTCAAGCGGAAATAGATTGTGTAGCTGAGATGTGTGATTTCTTTCGCTACAATGTACAATACATGACGGATTTGTATGCGGAGCAACCAGAAAGCGTTCCTGGGGTTTGGAATCGTTTGGAGCATCGGCCACTGGAAGGATTTATATTTGCGATTACGCCCTTTAATTTTACCTCTATCGCTGGTAACTTACCTGCTGCTCCTGCCATGTTGGGCAACACGGTCGTCTGGAAACCAGCGGAGACGCAAATCTATTCTGCCCAAATCATCATGGAAATTTTTGAAGCGGCTGGATTGCCTGCTGGTGTGATCAATTTGATTTATACGGATGGTCCGGTTGCGGGAGATATCATTTTTGAACATCCAGCTTTTGCGGGTTTGCACTTTACGGGGAGCACGCGCGTTTTCCAAACCTTGTGGCAGACCATCGGCAATAATATTGGTAAATACAATACTTACCCACGGATCGTTGGAGAAACGGGAGGGAAAGACTTCGTTGTGGCGCATTCTTCCGCCAATACCAAAGAATTGGCGACTGCTTTGGTGAGAGGAGCTTTTGAATATCAGGGACAAAAATGTTCGGCCGCATCGCGTGCCTACGTTCCCAAAAATCTATGGAAAGATGTAGAGAAGTTTATGTTGGCAGATCTCAAGTCGATTAAAATGGGCTCGCCAGAAGATTTTAGCAATTTTGTCAATGCAGTGATTGATGAAAGAGCTTTTGATAAAATTACCAACTATATCGCGGAAGCTAAAAAGTCCAATCAAGTGAGCATTATCGCTGGTGGGAATTACAGTAAAAAAGAAGGATACTTTATTGAGCCTACCGTTTTGGTGGCCAAAAAAGCAGATTACGTGACCATGTGTGAAGAAATTTTTGGACCCGTGTTGACCATCTATGTCTACGATCCAAAGAAATATGAAGAGACGCTGAAAATTGTGGACAAAACTTCTCCCTATGCGCTGACCGGAGCTATTTTTGCCCGAGAGCGTCAAGCCATTCATATGGCTACCGATTTGCTACGCCACTCTGCGGGCAACTTCTACATCAATGACAAACCCACCGGAGCAGTCGTTGGTCAACAGCCATTCGGAGGAGCAAGAGGTTCGGGAACCAACGATAAAGCGGGGTCGATCTTGAATTTGTTGCGTTGGGTCTCTCCACGAACCATCAAGGAGACCTTCGTTCCACCGGTTGATTATCGATATCCATTCTTGGCAGAAGACTAAGCCAAGAAGACAAAAAATAAAACTCTGGTCCCAAGCTTTTTCACCAAAGGCTTGGGACTTTTTTTATGGCAGTATCTTTCAAAACGCTGTCTCATTGAGGGTCCTTGTTTTAAAGTTTTCTTAAAAAAAAGCAAAAAAGGAAAATGGACTAGGGGAATGCCCTACGTTGATTTGTCTTACTATCAACTGCGCCCAACGACAAAGAATCTTTAAGATTCAGCTATTGAACGATCAAAAAAAATAAACGCTTAAGATGATGAGAACCCTGTACTTCTTTCTACTATGTTTGTCAATAGCTTTTACCTCCACCGCCCAGTCTTCCGAAAAATTTACCATAAGTGGATACATCGAGGATGTCAACTCCGGAGAAAAATTAATCAGTGCCAATCTCTTTGATTACAAAAGTGAGAAAGGAACCATTACCAACACCTACGGCTTTTACAGCCTTACCCTACCCAAAGACAGCATTTATTTAACCTACTCCTACATCGGTTATCAAGACCAGCAAATGGTTTTTTTCTTGGACCGGGACACGACGATTCATATTCGATTGTCCGCAGATTTGGTACTCAATGAAGTGGAAGTTGTCGCCGAAAAATACAAACGAATTGAAGAGCAAAGCCAAATGAGTACGGT
>JBCCSR010000488.1:0-4929 GCA_039199865.1 Bacteroidota bacterium | reverse complement strand
GCAAATCAGGGTATTGGGAAGCGAGTTTAATCTTGCTAAAATTAACTCTCTTTTCTGCTTCGGTTAGTGCGATGCCGTTTGATGCCATAAAAAATTTTGATTTAGTAACCGGGTCAATTAGGGAGGCTTTCCTCTTTTGTGCCGGCGTGATGAATACCCAATAATGTCAAAAGATCGATCGGATCGGTGAACGCTTGCTTAAGTGATTGTTCGATTGCTTTATGCAAGCAAAAAACAAAGTTGAACAAAGACGACAATAGGCCTAGCCAGTAAATTTTACTGGCTAAGCCTCCTTGCCTTGGTATCAAGTCGTAGTAAGTATCGTATTATGTGTTACGATCATAGGCAAATGAAGAAGCGACTATTTTAGTTCAACTTCAGCACCTACCGCTTCAAGAGCAGTTTTGATGCTTTCTGCTTCGTCCTTAGGAATACCTTGTTTCACAGGACCAGGAGCACCGTCTACTAATTCTTTTGCTTCTTTCAAGCCTAAGCCTAATAGCGTTTTAACTTCTTTTACAACTTTTAGTTTGGCCGCACCTGCTGAATTGAGAATAACATCAAATTCAGTTTGTTCGGCGGCACCACCAGCATCAGCTCCTCCTCCTGGAGCAGCAGCTACCGCTACCGCAGCAGCAGCAGGCTCGATGCCATATTCTTCTTTGAGAATATCAGCCAATTCACTTACCTCTTTTACCGTAAGATTGACCAATTGTTCTGCAAACTCTTTTAAATCTGCCATTTTGAACAGTTTTTAATTTTTCCAATAATGATTAAATAATGTATGCGTGTAATACTTGGAAGCCGTATTTATCTGGGCCTTTGCCCTTTGGCAATTATCCCTCGTCGCCGCCTTCGCCTCTTTCTTCCAATGCTTTTAATAAGCCCATGATGGTTGCACCACCTGAGTTCAAAGCACTGATGACATTCTTCGCAGGGGACTGGAGCAAACCAATGATTTCTCCAATCAGCTCCTCCTTAGATTTCAGCTGAGATAATTCCTTAATTTTGTCATCGCCAATGTAGATGGCGCTATCGATGTAAGCTGCTTTGATCAAAGGACGTTCGTCTTCTCCACGAAAGTCTTTGATGATCCGAGCAGGTACGTTCGCAGTGTCGGTAAACATGATGGCCGTTGGGCCTTTCAATGCTTCCAGCAAGCCTGCATAGTTTTTTTCTTCTGGACCCGCTTCGAGGGCTTTTTGTGCTAAAGTATTTTTTACTACGCGCATCTCTACCCCTTTGTCAAAGCACAACCTTCTCAATTGATTGATTTTCTCGACGGTTAGCGTCGAAGAATCGGTCAAGTAGAAAAAATCACTATTTTCAAACTTGCCTTTCAACTCCTCGATGGTTGCCGTTTTTTGAGCTCGATTCATTTTTTAAGACTATTTTGGCGGTTGGTCGGTTGGAAGAGCGCTTTACTCTGTCCAAGCGATCACCTAAAATGATCAAATAGATTTTGTATCAACTTTCAGCCCTGGACTCATGGTACTTGCCACCGTTAATGACTTCATGTAAGTGCCTTTGGCCGTAGCGGGCTTCATTCGAATGATGGTCTCTAGAACTTCCATCGCATTGTCTTTCAATTTGTCTGCAGAGAAAGATACCCGACCGATGGAGGCGTGAATGATACCATATTTGTCTACCCGAAAAGAGATTTTTCCCTTTTTCACTTCTGCAACTGCCGAAGCAACGTTGGGCGTAACTGTTCCAGTCTTAGGGTTCGGCATCAATCCACGGGGTCCGAGGATCCGACCGATTCTACCTACTTGAGCCATTACGTTTGGAGTAGCAATTACAACGTCGATGTCGGTCCAGCCTCCTTGAATTTTCTGAATCATTTCAGCCAATCCGACGTGATCAGCACCTGCTGCTTTCGCTTCTTCTTCTTTATCAGGTGTACACAAAACCAATACTCTTTTGGTTTTACCCGTTCCGTGAGGAAGAGATACAGTGCCGCGTAAGGCTTGATCTGCTTTTCGAGGATCGACCCCTAGGCGGATGTGAATGTCGACAGAAGCATCGAACTTAGTAGTGTTTACCTCTTTTATGAGGCTCATTGCTTCTTGTAAGGTGTATTCCTTACCTGTCTCGACTTTTGCCAACGCAGCAGCTCTTTTTTTAGAAACTTTTGCCATTGTTAATAATTAAAAGTGAGGTAAATAACGTACTGCTCTCTTGGCAGTACTTCCTTCGTCTTGCGGTTTTGTCTTTGTATTTGATGCGCTTATGCTTCAGCTTCCCAGGGTGGCGTTCCTTTAACGACCAAGCCCATACTACGAGCAGTACCAGCGATCATTTTCATTGCGGATTCAATCGTAAAAGCGTTCAAATCAGGCATTTTGTTTTCTGCGATTGCCTTGACCTGATCCCAATTTACGGTTCCGACTTTCTGGCGGTTAGATTCAGGAGATCCACTCTTCAACTTTGCCGCTTCCAACAATTGAACTGCTGCTGGTGGCGTTTTGATAATGAAGCTAAAGGATTTGTCCTTAAACACGGTAATGACTACCGGCAATACCTTTCCAGCCTGATCCTGGGTTTGAGCATTAAAACGCTTACAAAACTCCATGATATTGACCCCTTTTGCACCAAGTGCAGGACCAACCGGAGGAGCAGGATTTGCAGCGCCCCCTCTAACTTGAAGTTTTATAAAACCGTCTACTTCTTTTGCCATTAGAATTTAATTTTTAATAAAACTCAAGAAACATCGTTTTTACCTTCCGAAAAAGATGACCGATTGCTTTTTGAGTGTTTTAAGATTAATTTCGACAATGGGAAGCGTTCTATTAAAAGAACCAAAGTCAAAAAAAATTCGTTTCTCTATTTAAAATAATACGCTAAGGATATTTTCTTAAGCTAACAGGCGACAGGCTATGCTTGTTTGTCAACCTGCATAAAATTTAACTCTACCTCTGTACCTCGACCAAAAATCTTGACAATCACTTTCAATTTTTTCTTTTCCTCATTGACCTCTTGGATGTCTCCTACAAACTCGTTGAACGGGCCATCAATGATTTTGACCGTTTCTCCGACGATAAATGGTTCGATCAGTGCTTCGCCGACGTCTTGAGACTCATCTACTTTACCCAACATTCTGTTGGCTTCGGCCTCTTGCATCGGGATAGGATTGTTTCTTCCCAAAAAATGGATGACGTTGGGAAGGTTGGCTATTTTTTGAACCACATCTCCTTTTAATTTTGAAGGCAGGGCTTCAATAAGAATATACCCTGGAAGAATATTCCGTTCTAAAATAACTTTTTTTCCGTTACGAATTTTGTACACTTTTTCAGAAGGAACCAAAACTTGGGAAACAAAATCTTTCCATCCGGAGCGATTGATTTCCAGTTCGATTCTTTCCTTGATCTTGCGTTCTTTGCCACTAATTACGCGCAAAGAATACCATTTACTTTCTTCTGACATCAGGTTGGAGGTTGTTGGATTGAAGTTATTGTCTTTGATCATTAGTATATCAAACTAAGTGATTGCTTGGAGATCACATCCATAACAAACACGATCGCCGCAATGATCAATGACGCAACCAACACCAACACTGAACTCTGCTGCAAACTGTTCCATGAAGGCCAAGTTACTTTGTTAATGAGTTCGTGATAGCTTTCCTTGATGTAAAGTGTAATTTCTTTCATTACAATTATTTATTATCGCTTCTAAACAGAAGCAACGCTTACACGAGACCTCAAAAAATATTCTACTCAATTGAAGTCGTCCAGAATATTTGAAATCCCGATTAATTGATTAGCACGGGCAGTAGGACTTGAACCCACAGCCTACGGTTTTGGAGACCGTCGCTCTACCAGTTGAGCTATGCCCGTTTTTGAATGAAATCTGGCGCTCATTTGAACCAGACAAGTTATGGAACAAGGAATTTCAAATGTGTTGCTAAAAACGACATTCAAAATTCCTTGTTGACTAAGCTAAAGTGAATCCATAATGTTCACCCAGCATTGTATCTAAAGAATAGTTTATTCAATAATTTCAGTTACCTGACCTGCACCTACGGTACGTCCACCTTCACGAATCGCGAAACGCAATCCTTTCTCCATTGCAATCGTGTTGATCAATTTTACCTCTAATGAAACATTGTCACCAGGCATGACCATTTCTACGTTTTCTGGCAAAGTAACATCACCAGTAACGTCAGTGGTACGGAAGTAGAATTGAGGACGGTATCCATTGAAGAATGGAGTGTGACGTCCACCTTCGTCTTTACTTAATACATATACCTCAGCTCTGAAGTGTTTGTGAGGATTAACCGACTGTGGCTTGCAGATCACCATTCCACGACGGATTTCTTTCTTATCGATACCACGTAGAAGGATACCAGCATTATCACCAGCCTCTCCACGAGTCAAAATTTTACGGAACATCTCAACCCCAGTAACAGTAGAAGTCAATGGCTTCTCGCCTTCTGCCATCATACCGATGATCTCAACAGGATCTCCAGTGTTGATTACACCACGCTCGATACGTCCAGTAGCAACAGTACCACGACCAGTGATGGAGAATACATCCTCAATAGGCATCAAGAAAGGCTGATCGATCAAACGCTCTGGCTCAGCAATTTGCGTATCAACAGCGTCCATCAAATCGCGAATAGCTTGAGTAGCGCCTTCGTCTCCTTCCAGTGCTTTCAGAGCAGAACCTTGAATTACAGAAGCTTCGTCACCGTTGAATTCGTACTGATCCAATAATTCACGAACTTCCATCTCAACCAATTCCAACATTTCATCATCATCAACGAGGTCAACCTTGTTCATAAATACAACGATGTTAGGCACCCCTACCTGGCGAGCCAAAAGGATGTGCTCTCGTGTTTGTGGCATAGGGCCATCAGTAGCCGCAACTACTAGAATAGCTCCGTCCATTTGGGCAGCACCCGTTACCATATTCTTTACGTAATCCGCG
>JBCCSR010000487.1:0-4934 GCA_039199865.1 Bacteroidota bacterium | reverse complement strand
CCCAGGGTTCCTTGCCCTTCAATGACCTGTTGATCATTAAAAGGGTGGATAAAAACTTGTTCATTTTTCTCAGCCTCCTTTACGGCCAGCTGATAAGATGCATCATAAGTATCGCCAACCAATACAATTTCTACATAGTGCTTGCCAAAAGTTTTGACCTTGTCAATTTTTTGTTTTGGCGTAGTTGTCGGCATATAAATTTTTCCCCGGACATCCAGATGTTGGCAAGCAAGGGCAACCCCCTGAGCATGATTTCCGGCACTGGCACAAACGATTCCTCTCAACAACTGATCTCTGGGAATTTGGGCCATTTTATTGTAGGCGCCACGAATTTTGTAAGACCGTACCACTTGCAAGTCCTCTCTTTTCAAGTATAGATTGCACTGATACTGTTCAGACAAATTGTAATTAGACATCAAGGGAGTATGTTGAACCACATTCTTTAAACGAATCTTGGCCTTACAAATATTTTCAACTGTAATTTGACTTTTCTGGTAGCCAGATTGGATGGTCATAGCAACGAGCGATTTTGTGTGGATCCGCAAAGTAGCTCCCCAAAGCTTTCATTAGATACTCTGCCAGCCGCCTTTGCCGAGCGAGTCATCTAATGAAAGCAGGAAGTCTTTTTGGGCAATCCTGATGATCAAACTTTAACCGTTTCTTGGGAATTTTCTGGTCTTAAGCTACGGACCACTTTGCCCGCTTGCCACATTTCAGACTCTCTGAGTTCGCGCAATTCCTCTCCCAGTTTTTCGCGGTAATCTGCTTGGCTATTAGTATCAATAGAACGCTGTGCTTCTTGTCCAGAGGCTACCTTATCGTACAATTCTTCAAAAACGGGCGCGACGGCATCGCGGAACTTATTTTTCCAATCCAATGCGCCCCGCTGAGCGGTTGTTGAGCAATTGGCGTACATCCAATCCATTCCATTTTCGGCCACCAATGGCATCAAACTTTGGGTTAGCTCTTCCACCGTTTCGTTGAAGGCTTCACTCGGACTGTGTCCTCTACTTCTCAAAACATTGTACTGGGCTTCAAAGATCCCGGCAATAGCTCCCATCAGCGTTCCTCGTTCTCCCGTCAAATCGCTATAGACTTCTTTTTTAAAATCCGTTTCAAATAAATAACCTGAACCTATTCCGATGCCCAGGGCAACAACTCTTTCGAAAGCCCGTCCGGTCGCATCTTGGAAAATGGCATAGCTCGAATTGAGGCCTCGACCAGCGAGAAACATTCGTCGCAAACTGGTGCCAGAACCTTTTGGGGCGACCAGGATGACATCGACATCTTTCGGAGGGATGATTCCCGTTCTTTCCTTGTAAGTAATGCCAAAGCCATGAGAAAAATAGAGGGCTTTTCCAGCGGTCAAATGGGGTTTAATTTTTTCCCAGACTGAAATTTGAGCCGCATCCGAAAGCAAGTACTGAACGATGGTGCCCCTTTTGACTGCTTCCTCAATGGGAAACAAAGTTTCTCCTGCGACAAAACCATCCTGCAAAGCCTTGTCCCAAGATTTGGAAGGATAGCGTTGACCAACAATGACCTTAAAGCCATTGTCCCGTAGATTTAGTGCTTGTCCAGGACCTTGGACGCCATAACCAATGATTGCAATGGTTTCGTCTTGCAATACCGTTCTGGCTTTTTCAAGTGTAAACTCTTCTCTGGTAACGACGTTTTCCTCAACGCCTCCGAAATTCATTTTTGCCATGATTTGATGATGTTAATTTTAATTCTTTGCATCCGCTCGTGTCTGACAAGCATCCATTGCTGATGGGCTTTGTTCTCGCCCCCTTTTATTTCTCTAAATGAATGAACCACAAGTATGGTCAAAGAAGGTTAATTTTAATTGTTGTTCTATGCTTCTAAAGATTTCAAATATGCATTCAAGCGCTCCATCGGTTTGACAACTGCTACCCTACCCGATCGAACAAATTCATAAATGCCCACACTTTCTAGTTCTCGCAGCAAGGCCTCCGTTTCACTAGTATGTCCCGTTTTCTCAATCACTGTATACTCCGGTTCAATTTCGAGGATGCGCGCATTGTGGGCTCGGATCAGTTTTTCCAAACTATTGCCATTGGTAAAGGCCTGGGTAGGCACTTTGTACAGGGCAATTTCCTGATGAATGATTTCTTCATTACTGTAATAAAAAGCTTTGATGACATCGACCTGCTTTTCAATTTGAGAGACCAATTTCCTGACCTCATCTTCCTCTTGGGTAACGACAATGATGAAGCGGTAAATGTCTTTGATGGAAGATTCTGAAGTCGTAAGACTTTCGATATTAATGTGTCGACGAGTAAATACCGAAACCACTCTGGTCATCAAACCAGTTACGTTTTCGGAATATACGGTAATGGTAAACTCTTTCATCTTCTTCTATTTTTAAGGGATGAGGTCAATCTAATCGAATTTCAGAAACGGATGATCCACTGGGAATCATCGGAAAAACATTTTCCTCTTTTTCTACTCTTACGTGTAATAGATAGGGGCCTTCCTGTTCCAACATTTCAGCAATGGCCGCATCGAGTTCTTTGGGATCCACAATGGTTTTGCCCGGTACACCAAAGCCCTCTGCTATTTTTACAAAGTCGGGGTTTTGTAAGGCAACCGAAGAATAGCGTCGGTCAAAAAACAGTTGTTGCCATTGTCGCACCATACCCAAGTATTCATTATCTAACAATACAATTTTGACCCCAACATTCCACTGGCTACACATGCCTAATTCTTGAATGGTCATCTGAAAACCACCATCTCCAATGAAGGCGACGACTTCTCGCTCTGGTTGTGCCAACTTGGCGCCAAAGGCAGCGGGTAATCCAAAACCCATGGTTCCTGCTCCACCCGAGGATACCCATTGGTTGGTCGATTTGTATTCGTAATAGCGAGCAGCAATCATTTGGTGTTGTCCGACGTCAGTGGCTACCACCGCCATGCCTTCGGTTTGGTCACTCACTGCCTTTACCACTTGTCCCATTCGAATCTGGTCATTTTCATTGGCCTCCAAATCTCGATTGATGACTTTTTCCATTTCAATCTGACGGCAAACCTCAAACTCTTCCAACCAATGAGGGTAATCTTTTTCTTGCAGGAGTGGTAAGAGATTTTCTAAGGCTAGTTTAGCATCTGATAAAATGGGAATATCCGCTTTTACATTCTTATCAATTTCGGAGGGGTCGATCTCAATGTGAATGACTTTGGCTTGTTTGGCGTAGCGTTGGAGATCCCCCGTCACCCGATCATCAAAGCGCATACCGATCGCAATGAGTACATCACATTCGTTGGTCTTGATGTTGGGACCATAATTGCCATGCATTCCCAACATGCCCATATGTAGAGGATGATCCGAAGGAATAGACGATAAGCCATGGATGGTGCAAGCCAAAGGAATACCAGACTTTTCGACAAAGGAGGTAAAGATTTCTTGTGCCCCAGAAATTTGAATCCCGTGCCCTGCCAAGATAAAAGGCTTGCGCGCATTATTGATCATATCGGCTGCCGCCTCTAGCATTTCTCTGCGTGGCTTGGGAAAAGGATGATAACTGCGAATCTTAGGTTGTTTGCGATAATTGAATGCCACTTGTTGGAGCTGTGCATCTTTGGTGATATCGATCACGACGGGTCCGGGTCGCCCTGAGTTGGCGATGTAAAATGCCTTGGCGAAAACATCGGGAATTTCTTCCGCTTTAGTAATTTGATAATTCCATTTGGAAATGGAAGTAGTACAGCCAATGACATCCGTTTCCTGAAAAGCATCAGAACCCAATACATGACTAAAAACCTGTCCAGTAATACAAACCAAGGGGGTTGAATCCATAATGGCGTCGCAAAGTCCAGTCATGAGATTGGTGGCACCGGGTCCGGAAGTAGCCATACAAACACCCGTTTTCCTAGTGACCCGTGCATAGCCTTCGGCAGCGTGGATAGCGCCCTGTTCGTGGCGCGGCAAAATATGACGAATTCGATCTTCATAGTGATACAAAGCATCATACACGGGCATAATCGCTCCACCGGGATAACCGAAAATGGTATCCACATTTTCTTCGAGCAAACATCTCAGCACTGCTTCCGCACCACTAATGGTTTGTGGAGCAGTCGTAGTCGGTGGCGCTTGTTGAGCGTATTCTCTATTTTTCATTTTTTCCATTTTTTAATTTAGCCATCGGTGACGCAACCCTCACTGGCGGTCGATACACACTGGCTGTATTTTTTTAGAATCCCGTGGCGAGCTTTGATTGGTGGGCTCTGCCAATTGGCTTTTCTTTGTCGTATTTCTGATTCGCTCAGAGTGGCATCAATGGTATTGTTGACAGCATCGATGGTGATTTCATCTCCATCTTTTAACAAGCCGATGAGTCCTCCAATCTGCGCTTCGGGCGTAATATGGCCAACCACAAAACCGTGGGTTCCTCCAGAAAAGCGACCGTCAGTAATCAAGGCAACTTTTCCTCCCAGACCAGCTCCCATAATGGCCGAAGTTGGTTTGAGCATTTCCGGCATTCCCGGTGCGCCTTTAGGTCCACTAAATCGGATGACAATTACTTCCCCAGCATTGATATTCCCCGCTTCAATAGCGGTATTGGCAGCTGGCTCACTATCAAAAACCCTGGCCTTTCCCGTGAAAACCTCTCCTTCCTTTCCAGTAATTTTAGCTACCGCTCCTCCTTCTGCCAGATTGCCATACAATATTTGTAAATGCCCTGTTTTTTTAATTGGTTGATCAAAGGGACGGATTACAGTCTGGCCCACGGCCAAGGCATCGATTTCCGCTAGATTTTCTGCCAAAGTTTTTCCCGTAACCGTCAAACACTCACCGTGCAAGTAGCCTGCATCCAAAAGCATTTTCGCTACTGCGGGTACGCCCCCTACTTTATGCAAATCTTCCATTACATATTTACCGCTAGGTTTCAAGTCTGCCAGAAAAGGAGTTTGAT
>JBCCSR010000486.1:0-4936 GCA_039199865.1 Bacteroidota bacterium | reverse complement strand
TTACCGGGCAGCATCACGTCCAGAACCACCAGATCGGGCTTGCGGTCGCGTATCACGTCCAGCGCGCTGGCCCCATCGGAATGCGTGTCTAAAGCCTCCACCTTTTTAAAGAGATCTTGGTGAATGGTCGGTTGGGTTTTACCTCTCGTAAAGGTACTCACCGTATGTCCTCTGTCCAATGCATAAGCAACTTGATGGGGCCCTAAAAAACTGGTGCCTCCCAAAATGAGAATGTTCAAAGACTTGTTGGCTGTTTTTGTTTCGTTTTTACTTTCCTGTTCCGCTTTTGCTTGACATCCTAGTAAACCTGAAAAAAGGAAGGGAAGCGTTAGTCCAGTTTTTAAGCCCGTTTCAATAAAGGCTCTTCTCGATTTTTTAAGTGGCATTTTTTTAAATTAAAATGATGGCAAGAGGGTTGATATTAAATCAAAAATGTATTTGTAGGAAACTGATAAACAGTAAAGGTATTGTTTTTGAATTCAAATGAAGCCATGGCCCCCAAATCTTTTTAGTCGAAAATTCAAATTATTCCAATTTATTGACGACATTACTTCTTATTGGATTCAACCTACAGTTAATCAAATTAAAACAAAGACTAAATTATGAGAAAAATTTATCTTAACCTATTTATCTTGTGTTATGCACTTCCTTTTTATGCACAATCTGGAAATTGGTACGTTCAGGTTGGCGTATTTGAGACGCAAGTCGACATTAATTACTTCAACAAAATTGGTAGCCAAGTTTATCATTCACATGATACCTACGGATTTCATAGGTACTACAAAGGAGTCTACGATGAAGCAGAGGCGAAAAATAGAATGACTCAATTTGGTCAGATGGGCTATAATTGTGCACTTGTTTCTAAAGATGAACTGGGCAATTCTTGCGTTTGTAATTACATTCCCATGCCCCAAAATTTACTCAACAGTATCAAAAATATTTTCTTTGATTTTGATCGATCCAATTTGCGTACAGAATCCAGGAAACAGCTGAGTGACTTGGTAACCATTCTTAGAGACTTTCCCGATTACAGCACAACATTACGTGCGCATACAGACTCAAAAGGAAGCAATTCCTACAATGAGTCATTGTCCTTGAGAAGAGCCAATGCCGCCAAGCAGTACTTAATTTCGCGAGGCATTAGCTCTTCCCGAATAAAAACGGAAACATTTGGAGAGGCCGACCCCATTGCCAAAAACGAGTTGAACGATGGTCAAGATACCGAAGAAGGAAGGCAATTCAATCGGAGAGTGGAGATTTTGATTACGGATAAATACGGAGGGATCCTCAATGAAATTGTTGATGAAATTGAAATTCCAGATGAATTGATCAACACGAATGGATAAAGGGAAGTACGACCGTATTTGAGATTTATTCCATTTTAAGCATCAAGAACGGCCTGTTTTGATACCCAAGGAGGGGTAAGAAAACAGGTCGTTTTTTTATGCAAAACTGCTTCCAGATGTTCCATTTGTGGCTCCCCATTTGATCCACGTGGCATGACCGTCGGTCTGCCCCATGGGTTTCCTCCGCTTTTTTCCATCCTTATAATGCGTCAATTGAATGAGCACTTCTCGGTGCTCCTGGGTTGGATCAAAAACGGTATTTCCTTCAACGGCGAGATAAATGAAATCTCTTTGTTGTCCGATCTGATCGAGCATGCTCCAAAATTCTGTTCTTTCTGATATTGAAAATTGATAAAGGACATGAGTATGATAAACGGCAAGTGCCTCCTGGCTGGGAATTTGTTGGATCAGCTTTCGAAATTGTTGCGTTTGATGAGCTTGGTACAACTCTATTTGTGATTGGGTAGCCATTCCAATGGCAGCTGCTAGTCGATTGAAGCGTTCCGATAAATCGGGCCAGATGAGGGACTTCAACCAAATGGCATTGTCTTCAATATTTAGGTCCAGTGGATTTTGATCAATGCCAATTTTCCTTTTGATGGTGACCATGTCTTTAAAATAAGGGAGCTTGCCCGCTCGTAAATTGGTTTTGATTTTAACGTCGCTATTTCCCCATTCTTGGCCTATTCCATAATCGTAGGTGTACAAATCAAAGTTCATCGTCAGCCCGGAACTGCAACCAATATCCACCAAATTGACAAAGGGCTCCTCCTTAAAGCAAGAAGAGAAAATGGGCATGAGATAAGCTGTTCGATTGATGGTATTGGTTTGAACGATTTTGTTTTTTAGAATAGCAATGATCGTTGTCTCCTTATCTTGACAAAACTTGTTGAACAGCTCTATTGGAATTTTCTCGACCTTCTTTTTACAAATAGAAGGATAATAATCGGCAAGTACCTCTTCCTGAGATTTCAACAATAAATAATGGATGGCGGCAAAGAATAGATTGGGAACGGGTTGTCGGGGAGCACAGTGAGCGGCCAGAGACAACAAATATGGCGTCTTCGAAACGTCGTGGGCCAATTGATAATACAACTGGGAGTGGTGCTTACATTCATCTTCCGCAAATGCACGGAACCTTTTTGATAATTTCTCCAGGGGTGGATTGGTTGTGTTTGGCATTTGCTGATTTTAATGTTTAGCCTTCTCCGATGCTTCCGTCGAGTGTCTACGTAAAATTTGATTTTGGACCTCTTGTTTGGTATTTGCTTCCGACGGGGATATTTTTTTAATCGCCATATGGTGATTCGTTTGGGGAGGAGTGGAGCGTCCAACTTTTTGATTACGGCATCAAATTTTTCTTTTATTTTCTACGGAAATGGCGGAGCCCTCCGCTAGCATCACCGATTTGGGTTCAGCCTGATTGAGTCCTCCAAACACCTCTCCGTAAACCAGGCCAAAGTCTATCTCAATTTGGTATTGTTTTATTTGGTAAGCCTCCCAAGTCGGGTGCCTCACTTCGTACTCAAAGGTGGTGTTTGCATTTACTTTAGTGTATCCCCAATAGTGTTCTGTAATGAAGGCCTCTTCCGTACCCATCAAAATGGGAGAGGCGTTCAGAGCACTATCGACCGACATGGATTGCCACTGGTCTCGATGCTTCCACTGGTATTGTACCCTCTGAAAGGATGGGTGGTTTTCCCAAGAATGTTTCATTTGTTGGGTTTCGTAATGCTCGTGGTAAAGCGTATTGGCTACTAAGCTAATGGCAAACTTAGGGACGATTTCTTTGATGAATACCACTCCGCGTTTCCATTCATTATTTTCCTTAAAACGAACATAAAAGCGGAGATTGACCTCTTCAAAAGTGGAATGAAAGGGAATGGTCATCCCCAGCAGTCGTGTATCGACAAATAGGAAACCGATTAAACTAACGTAGTTGATACCATTCCAGGTATCCAATTCCGTTCTGGCGGGAATAAACGGCTTTAAAATGGCATCATCAATTTCGTAATTGGCGATGGCTAATTTTCTCCATTCTGCGGTTAAAAAACTCATAGGTCGGAAAGGGATTTTAATGAATTGTTTTGGGGGACTAAAATTTAAACGTTTGGCCAATCCTTGCTGTTCTGGTCATTGGACTAAAATTCCCAAAAATTATTGACTAGTCATTTTGCTTTTCAGAGTGTAAAAATCGCAGGTAGTTATTCAACAAGCCTCTAATCTGCTCAGCAGCTACGGGATTTGCCGAATGTACCTTGAATTGGAGTCGGCTCAAATCCAGTCCCGATTGATAGACCAACCATTTTGCGGCGGCATATCCATCTTTGGCTACTGCTCCATTTTCATCCAATCCCAAATCATTGTCAAAGCTGATAAAATCTGGAAGACCATTTTGTTCGATGTATTGCACAAATGCCTGATAGGATCTTACGACATCAAAGGTAGGTACTTCCGAATGGTCGTAAACCATGTCTACCGTTCGGATGTCATCGAGAAATAGCTTTTTCATTGTTGGTTAGATCAGTTAGGTAGAGTGAATTTATTGCTGGTTTTCTTTCATAAATGTCTCAATAATTTGATGCAAATGCTTGAGTTGCTTCTTTTTGTTAAGGTATTGATCAATGCGCTTGTCTCCCATATTTTGAATCCTGTAATCGGGAAGCTCTTTATGGAAATTGAGCTGAACATATAGATCAACAATTCGCTCTTTCAATGGATGAGGGACTTTCAATTGCTGAATGATCGACGCTTCAATGCCAATGTGAATCATTTCGTGGATGATGGTATTGGCAGGATTGTCGTATTGTTTGAATTGACCTTGCGGCGTGGTAAAAATCAGGATAGAGCCATCATCCGGATGATAACTGCCTCCGGGACCATAAAGCGTCAAATTGATTTGATAAGTGTCAAATGCTTTAAAAGGCCAGTCTCTTTTACACTTGTCGATACGGTTGATCATTTTGTTGATCAAGTCTCTTTGGTCCTCAATTTTTTGATATCCATCTTGGTAGTCTCGTGAATCGTAAACTTCATTTCTCATCAAGTCCAGTAATTCCTCATAATCCTCTTGGCGAAGTTGATTGTTTTTGGCCTTATTTTTCAATTGCTCAAGTAGTGATCCAGGAGGTAAAGAGAGAGCATAATTGTGTTGTTCAAAAAACGAGATATCCTGAATATTACGCCAAATGTATTGCGTCTCCTCCTCGACTGTGGGGATGTTGATCTGGATTCTGTTTTGACTCCAAATGCCTGTAGCGCCAAGCAAAAGGAAAGCGATGAGTAGAAGACGTTGAAGATTCATGATAGATATTGGGTGATGAGATAAAGCTGCTGAAAGACCATTATTGCCTACGCTTAAAAGTTTGTACGATATTTTTAATGTCTTTCAATGCTTGTTCATTTCCTGCTTGATAGGTGCCAACAAAAAGAAAGTAGCCTCCATCCTGGTCAAACAATAAAACTTGATACAATTCTTCTTCCGGATATTCACTGCTTTTTGCGGTGAGTTCAAATCCAGCCAACTGGTCGAGCTCAATGGCTTTGATGGCGGAGTCGGAGGGGAGGGTATAGGCTTCCGGATATTCTTT
>JBCCSR010000485.1:0-4946 GCA_039199865.1 Bacteroidota bacterium | reverse complement strand
TGTAAAGCATCCATCCATAATCCTTTTTGAGTGAAGTATTGAATTATTTTGTGGCCATTGATAACGTTCCACTTTCGTGGGATTCCATCAATGCTTTGCCAACGCGTTTCAACATGTAAGGCGTGATCAAACGATGAATGGGCCCCACTGGAATAAAGTAAAGTTTGCCCAAAGTCCCATTAAATTGTACGGTCGTCGCCAGCCTCAATTCCGTTCCTTGAGCATTGGGTAAAGCAAAAAAGGACAAACGAAAATCCAGGTGACTATCGTTTTCTCCACTCAATACTTCTGTCTCGCTACGCCCCATCACTTTAAACAAAGCAATCGACTCTCCTACTTCCCCCCGAAAGTTTTCCATTTGCTGTAGGACATCCATTTCATGTGCCTTTTTCAAACCCAACCATTTGGCACTCGACTCGCGGATATAAAACAAAATTCGAAGCCAAGAGGGAATGGTGCTAAAAAAAGCGAGCGGCATTTTGACCAATAAGTCCTCCGATTGAATGGGCAACTGCAAGCCGTAAACATCCTGATAATCGATGCGTTCCAAAGCATTGGCAATCAAGCTATCAGAGGGAATATCACTGTGGTAAGTTTTCATATGATTAAAATTTTAAATAAATACCATATTGTATGGTATGTTTTATGCTAAAAAATTATTGACTTTCCATGTACACCTCGTACAATTGCTCCATTTCGTAAGCGATGGTGTTGGGATAAAGTTGTTGTAAACCCACCAAGATGGCATACTCCAGTTTGGCTTTGGCTAGTGCCTTTTCAGCCTCAAAACCCATTTCCAGAAAAATGCCTTCGAGATAGGTCAATCGAATTTGATCGACTTGCTCCAAATGCTGTTTGACCTGTGGATTATAAAAGCTCCAAGACCGGATTGCCGCCTCAATAGATTGGTCAATGGCCACCACCCGCTCATTCAAAAGGGCCATTCTTTGTTGTGGACTTCCCCCTTTGCTGGCTGCTCTGATAAATTCTAAAGTATTTTCCTTTTCCCAGGCTTTCATCAGTTCGGCAATGTAGACATCAATACTTTTAAAATGATGATAAAAAGAGCCGCGAGTAACTTTCAAACGCTCACAGAGGTAGAGGATGCGCAGTTTGTTCTGAGCAAATTCTGCCAGGATTTTAAATCCTTCCTTCAACCAATCTTCTTTTGATAAACGCGCCATAAGCATTGTGTCAGGATTAAATGTCAGCTTTATCCATTGGAAAAGTAAAGAACCAAAATAGAATGACTAACATCTAAAGTCGCAAATTACAACTTTTTTATAAAACATACAATAGGGTATGTTTTATCCTTCCCATTCTTCGGTGACGGGCCGATCTTTGATCTCCAAAAATCGTTCGACCTCCTGTTCGATATACAAGGCTTGATCTGGGTATTGCAAACCTTTGACCAAGCGGACGTGTTGTTGGTTTTTTAAAATGGCCTCCACCGAGTAGGCATAGTCGGGACGTCCATTGGTTTCACTTCGTTTGTATTTGTCCACGTAAATCTGCTCAATATCCATGACCTCGATATCCCGATCGGGATAGAAGGGAACGCGGAGCGGGCGGTGTTCGATATGTAATCGGCGAGGGCTGGCAGTAATGAAAGTCGTATTAAAAATCGTGGTGATGATGTAATACAGCATTCCAATCCCTACCAATAAATGCAAACTTAGGCCGAGGAGCATGACGATCTGGCCGGAGAGAATGGCAAAGATCGCAAAGGGCAATACAATAATATTCCAAAAGATGGTAAAAAAGACCAGTCCCGTTTGTAAGCTACTGCGCCAGCTTACTTGGATTTCCAGCTCACTTCGCAGTTTTAAAATTTCCATCCCTTTGGGCAGAAAAATCTCCGGTCGCCGGAAAGCCCTTTCCATGTTTAACTTTTCTTCGAAAGCAAAAACAGCATGACAATCATGGCATTTGGCAATCAATTTTTCGAGATTAATGTCTTCCGAATGAATGGTGGATTGACAATTGGGACATTCGAGTTGCATAGATACTGAATTTTGTTCCTAAACAAATTTACAAAAAGTATTCCTCGTATTTTGATTTAGAACAGTTGCCGACGATTCTCTCCATTATCTTGTTCAAGTCAGGGTACATTTGCTTAATTTGCAGGGGCAAAAGCGAAAACCAGCCAAAACCTGGAGCCCTACTTTGTTGATACCGCCCAATTGTAGATGCTCTGGATCAAGAAATAGATCCGTCCCGTATCATTTTAAATGACCATTATGAAAAAATTGACCCAAGTTCCCACCTTAGAAGACATCCAACAGGCCCACCAAGCCATCGCCCCCTTCATCCATCGGACTCCTGTCCTGACTTCTCAGTTTTTTGATCAAAAAACGGGGGCTCAAATTTTCTTTAAATGTGAGAATTTCCAAAAAGTGGGAGCATTCAAAATGAGGGGCGCTTGCTGTGCAGTATTGGCCATGACCGCAGCAGAAAAGGCCAAAGGCATCACGACTCACTCCTCGGGCAATCATGGACAAGCCGTCGCACGAAGTGCGCAAATCCAAGGCATCAAAGCTTATATCGTAATGCCTAAAAACGCTCCGCAAATCAAAGTGGATGCCGTCCGGAGTTATGGTGCCGAAGTCATTTTTTGTCACTCCTCCCAAGAAGGAAGGGAGGAAAAATTGGCAGAAGTTGTCGCACAAACCGGAGCCACTTTTGTCCATCCCTACAACAATTACAACGTGATTGCTGGACAGGCTACTGCCGCTAAAGAGTTATTGGAAGAAATTCCCGATCTCGATATTTTGATGTCGCCAGTTGGAGGTGGAGGACTGGCCAGTGGTTCTGCCCTGATGACCCATTATGCCGATGGAAAAGTCAGGATGATTGGATCCGAACCCAAAGGTGCGGATGATGCTTTCCGCTCTCTACAAAGTGGGCAGATGCAAAAAAATGAACAGGTCAACACCATAGCAGATGGACTTCGTACCAATATCAAAGAAAAAACCTTTGGCATTTTAAAAGAACACGCAGAACGCATTATCACCGTTTCCGATGAAGAAATTGTTGTGGCCATGCGGATGGTTTGGGAACGAATGAAAATCATTATCGAACCTTCTTGTTCAGTCCCCGTAGCCGCAGTATTGCAGCAACCAGAGTTATTTCACAATCAAAAAATCGGCATCATTCTCACCGGTGGAAATGTAGATCTCAACAAACTGCCTTTTTAAGAAACCGCTGCTTTTGCCTTTCACTCTAAAAACTGTCACGACTATGAGTTCTTTGTTAGAAAAAGCCTTTGACCCCGCTACCTTTCGCCAAAATGCCCACCAACTCGTCGATGTACTTGCCGATCATTTACAGGCCAATTTGCATCAACAAAATGACGCAGTCATTCCCTGGACCAATCCCGAACAAGCATTGGCCTTTTGGCAGGAAGACTATAGGCAAAGCCAAGAGAGTAATCCTCAAGATTATTTTCAACAAGTCCTCCAACAATCCATCAATTTGCATCATCCCAAATACCTGGGCCACCAAATTTCACCTTCGGCTCCGATTGCGGCCGTCAGTGGACTACTAGCCGATTTATTGAACAATGGAATGGGCGTTTACGAAATGGGCATTGGTGCGACGGCTATCGAGCGCCTGATCATTAAAGAGGTAGGTCGCCATTTTGGCTATGATGAGGAGGCGGGTGGCTTTCTCACTTCGGGAGGAACTTTGGCCAACCTTACGGCCCTACTTGCCGCCAGAATCCATCAAGCCAAAGAGGCCATTTGGGAAGAGGGAACCCAGCAACAACTGGCCATCATGGTTTCAGAAGAAGCGCATTATTGTGTAGATCGTGCCGTTCGAATTATGGGCTGGGGAAAAAAGGGAATGATCAAAGTTCCCGCCAATGAGCGATTTCAAATGGATTGCTCCGCATTAGAAGGCGCTTTGCACGAAGCCCGAGAAGCGGGGATAGAAGTCATCGCCGTAGTGGGCAGTGCCTGTTCTACTTCGACGGGTTCATACGATGATTTGGAAAGCCTAGCTCAATTTTGCCAGCAACATCAACTCTGGTTTCACGTGGATGCGGCACACGGGGGAGCAGCTATTTTTTCGAAACAACACCAAGCCCTCCTCAAAGGCATTGAGCAAGCGGATTCCATTGTGATGGACTTTCACAAAATGCTCCTCTGCCCTGCCCTGGCAACGGGTTTGTTTTTCCGTAAGGAAAGTCACTCCTACCAAACATTTGCACAAAGGGCCCAATACCTATGGGACCAAGCCTCCACCCAAGAATGGCACAACTTAGCCAAGCGAACTTTTGAGTGTACCAAATACATGATGGGCGTAAAAATCTACAGTATTTTCCGAACCCATGGGACCCAATTGTTTGAAGATTTTGTCGATCGACTCTACGGCTTGGGACAACAATTTGCTCAGCTCATTCAGGCTCGCCCTCATTTCGAGCTGGCCGTTGATCCAGAATGCAACATCGTTTGTTTTCGACTAATCCCTCCGGATTTTCCCGTTGAAGCACTCAACACCCTCAATAAAAATATTCGCCAGACGCTGATTGAGACGCAGCGCTTTTACATCGTTCAAACCCAGTTGAAGGGCCAAGTTTATTTGCGAACTACCATCATGAATCCATTTACTACCGAAAAGATTCTGCAAAGTTTACTCGATGAGATTGAGCACATTGAGAAACACGTTCTTGTTGAACAAAAATCATCGGAAAGCTGATTTACAAAAGTTCAATGATTTCCAGGTATGTCCACTTAGCATTGAAGAAATAGCTTTAAAGTCATTCGTAAATTATTGATTCAATGCTCATGTGAAAGCCAATTGAGAGTTCAATCAGCTTTCACAACAAAGATTAGTTATCAATAGGATCTAGAATCATCCATGAATTCTAAGCCAGTCGACGTTATTTGACCAGTATATTACTCTGTTATTGATACCCAGTACGCCAGTGAGTTTCCCATATT
>JBCCSR010000484.1:0-4949 GCA_039199865.1 Bacteroidota bacterium | reverse complement strand
GCGCATCTGAATCAACGGGTGCCCTTGAGAGAGGAATTACTCGATCACCTTTGCTGTGATATTGAAGCCCTGCTCCAGCAAGACGTACTTTTTTCCCAAGCGATTGAACAGGTTTTCAGCCGTTATTCAAAAGAAACACTGCAAAAGATCGAACAACAAAGTATTTTATCACAACAAAATAACAACAACATGATTACAAAATTTTCATTAGCAGCTGTTTTGACTACCGTCTTTACCATCACGGCTTTTTTTGGAGTACATTATGATCCTCCTTCCGGTTCTCCAATTGGTGGCGATTTACACGTTACCAGTCACTTTGGTTGGCGGATGCATCCTGTTCACAAGGAGAAAAAAATGCACAAGGGGATCGATCTCAGAGCACCAATTGGGACACCCGTTTTGGCTACCTCTGGGGGAGTGGTACTCGAAGTGCAACGTGCTAATAAGGGCTACGGCAACATGGTGACGCTACAACATGATGATACTTATATCACTCGATACAGTCAGCTTTCGGAAATCAAAGTGACCAAAGGCCAAACTATTGATAAAGGCCAAGTCATTGCGCTTTCTGGAAACTCTGGCGCATCTACTGGGCCTCACTTGCACTACGAAGTGTTGAAAGATGGCCAACACGTTGATCCCAAATTGTATATGCCCTAGACTGCATTTGTGATTTGATGTAAGATTTACCCCCAGTTTCCTTACCTTCGCTTCATGCAAAAAGAAATCAATGCGGCACTGGAGCAGATTCAAAATTTACTTAAAAAAGAAAAAGAGGAAGATCTCGAACGATATAGGAGACAGCAACAAGAGTTGACGTTGACCGAAAAACTTGATCGAGGTCTGTGTTGGCATCCTTTGCAAGTCAAAAAGGAGGGCTACACCTTTGGTGAACGTGCTTTTGTTACGGTGGAAAGAACCACTCGTTTGAATGAAGCACATCAGATGCGTGCAGGTGCTCCTGTCGATTTGTATTCTGGTGCAGTAGACAAATTTAGTAAGTCCGAAAAAATGATTCAAAGTGGGGTCATCTACTTTGTAGATAAAAATCGGATGAAAATTATCCTCAATGCTAAAGACCTTCCCGATTGGCTGCATCATGGCCACCTGGGAGTTGACCTACTTTTCGATGAACGGACCTATCTGGAAATGGATAAAGCCTTGATGACCTTGATGCAAAATAATGATGGACGCATCGGTGAGCTCAAGGCTTTGTTTTATGGTCATCTGACGCCAAAGTTTAGAGGTACTTCAGTGAGTCCACATCCCTATTTGAATGAGGCGCAGCAGACGGGGGTGCGATATGTCCTGGAAAGCCAAGACGTTGCGGTGATTCACGGTCCTCCGGGGACGGGGAAAACGACGACCTTGGTTCAGGCGATTCAGGAATTATGTCGGGTGGAAAAGCAAGTCTTGGTAACGGCTCCAAGTAATGCTGCGGTTGATCTGTTGGCAGAACGTCTGACGGAAAAGGGGGTGGGAGTAGTGCGTATTGGGAATATTTCTCGAGTAGACGAAAAATTGTTGGCCCTCACCGTAGAGCAGAGATTGTCGAATCATCCGGAGAGCAAAAACATTAAAAAAGTTCGTATTGAAGCAGCCACTGCTCGGCGAGAAGCGCGTCGGTTTAAGCGCAAGTTTGGCCAGAATGAACGCCACGAACGGCGGGAGGCCTATCGTTTGGCTCGTGAGTTAGAAGACTGGGCCAAGCATTTGGAAGATCGGGTCATTTCTGAAATTTTGCACAGTGCACAGGTCATTGCTTGTACTTTGGTCAACGCTACGCATCGCATCGTTGCGGATTTAAAGTTTCGTACTGTAGTCATCGATGAGGCGGCGCAAGCACTAGAAGCGGCCACTTGGATTCCCATTCTCAAAGCCCATAAAGTGGTCTTAGCGGGTGATCCTTTTCAATTGCCACCCACCGTAAAATCACAGGAAGCCCGACGGGCGGGATTGGGCTTGAGTCTTCTAGAAAAATGGGTCAAACAATCTTCTGCTACCCAATTGCTCGATGTCCAATACCGAATGCACCAAACGATCATGGGCTTTTCCAATGCTCGCTTTTATCAAGGCGCTTTGAAAGCTGATGCCACGGTGGCCAATTGGCAATTGTCGATTCCTCAAAATGATCCTTTTGTTTTTATTGATACTGCGGGCTGTGGTTTTGATGAAGCCATCAATCCAGAGAGCAAGAGTCGCTTCAACAAGGGGGAATACTTTATTTTTCGGGAGTACTTTTTACAAATGGTTGCGGCCTTAGCGGAAGCCGATGCGGAACTGCCCAGTATGGCCATCATTTCTCCTTACCGCGAACAGTGTCAATACATGAAAGAAGAATTGGCCGAAGAGGAATCATTACAGAATTATCTTCCTCATCTAGACATCAATACCATTGATGCCTTCCAAGGACAAGAACGAGATGTTATTTTCATCAGCTTGGTTCGTTCGAATGAGCGCTCAGAAATCGGTTTTTTGGCAGATTATCGTCGAATGAATGTAGCCATGACCCGTGCCCGGAAACAGCTGATTGTGATTGGCGACAGCGCGACCATTGCGCATGATGATTTTTATGCCGCATTTTTGGATTATGTCGAACAAAAAGGGACTTACACTTCTGCTTGGACGTATATGAGTTAGCGAGGGGGAAGAGAATTGCGTAGATGAAATTGTTATTTGTAGACGAGAGCTAGTATCTTAAGGGCAGATAAATAAATAGAATTATGGTTTTAGCTGAAAATAAATTGATCTATATCGCGGATCCAATGTGCTCTTGGTGTTATGGCTTCAGTCCCGAATTGAGTAGGGTGGTGGAAGTCCTGGGAGATCGATTTAGTTTGCAATTGGTCATGGGGGGATTGCGACCTTACAACACCGAAACGATGAAACAATTGGGAGATTTCTTGAGCAAGCACTGGCAGCACGTCGCGGAAAAAAGTGGTCAGGCCTTCAATTACGAGATCCTCAATGATCACAGTTTTGTTTATGATACCGAACCAGCAGCCCGAGCAGTGGTTGTGGTTCGTGAATTGCAGCCAGGAGCAGAGTTTTCCTTTTTCAAATTGGTGCAGAATGCCTTTTACTACGAAAACAAAAACACCAACGAACTGGAGACCTATCTACCCCTGATTGCTCAGATTGGAATGGAGGAAAAAGACTTTGTGGAAGCCTTCGCGTCAACGGAGATGAAGGAAAAGGTACGTCGCGATTTTGAGCAAGCAGCAGGCTGGGGAATCGCTGGATTTCCTAGCTTAATTTGGCAGCAGGGAACAAAACTAAACTTGCTCTCCAATGGTTATAAAGATGCAAATACTTTGATCCCGCAAATCGAAAAGTTATTGGCGCTCGACACCAAGCAGGATTAATGCCTGGCACAGCTCAGCAATACCAAAGCATTGGTAAAAGTGGATTTAATTTTGCCTAGATGAATAAGCGAAAAGCACTACTTTCCTTTTTAATGACTTTCTTTCTACTGCTCTTGGGAATGGGCCTCTATCGATCATTGAGTAGCCAAGAGGAAATTGCGGAAAAAATTGAGGTCCAACAAGTTCCACAACGCCAAGTTCGCGTTCGACAATTGGCTCCACAGGTATTGGAAAATAGCATTGAGATCGATGGTCGACTGACGGCTTACAAAGCCGTGCAGTTGAGTGCCAATGTCTCCGGAATGTTGAAGACCAGTAGCCCCATCACCAAGAAAGGCATGTTGGTCAACAAAGGTGCCTTACTTTTTGATCTCGATCCCACCAAGGCCGAATACAATCTTCATTCCATGCGGAGCTCTCTGCTCAATGCCATTACCTTGATGATCCCCGATTTGAAGATTGACTATCCCAACGCTTTTGAGCACTGGAAAAATTACTTGGATGATTTCGAGGTAGAAGCTCCCGTCAAGGCCTTGCCCAAAGTGGAGAATAAGCAGGAAAAATACTTTGTGGCCGTACGCAATATTTACCAGTTGTATTACAACATCAAGAGTGCCGAAGCTCAGCTTGAGGATTATCGAATCTATGCCCCTTTTACGGGGGTGCTCACCCAAACCAATGTCTTTCCCGGAGCAATGGTCATGCCCGGACAATTATTGGCTTCAATGATCAATACTTCGCATTTTGAATTAGAAGCACCCTTGCGGGAGGCTCAATTGGCTTACGTAAAACCAGAGCAGTTTGTACAATTGCAATCGACCGACGGAAGTCAATCTTGGCTTGGAAAAGTCGTGAGAATTGGCCAACAAATTGATCCGATGACGCAAAGCATTCCCGTCTATATTCAAGTCAAAGGAAAGGGATTGAAAGAGGGGATGTATTTACAAGGAAACATCAAAGGCCAACCCATTGCCAATGCCATTCGGCTTTCTCAACAATCACTAGTAGATCAAGCCTATATTTTTGCGCTCAAAGATTCGATGGTTCAAAAGCAGCAATTGACAATCATTAAGCAAGATAGAGATAGCGTGTATGCCCAATGGCCCGGTACTGATCTTTGGATCATTCAGGATGATCCTCGTGGATTGGCCGAGGGACAAAAGGTGAGGCCTTTATTCGAATAAAAGGGAACAAAATGATTCCCCCAAAGCAACCATTATTTAGTACTACAAACCGTTTAAGTTTACAGGATTGACCGCCATCATAAAATATTTTTTAGAGCATCCAATCGTTGGGAATACCCTGATGATTTTCCTTTTCGTTCTGGGCTTGTTCGGACTTTACAATCTCAAGTCAACCCTGCTCCCCGAATTGGATGCCCGCTTGATTACCATCCAATTGGTTTACCCCGGTGCTTCGCCCGAAGAAATCGAGGAGGGAGTCATCACCAAGATCGAAGAAAACCTCAAAGCAGTGGATGGGATCGAGCGCAGCACCTCCGTGAGTTCAGAAAATGCGGGCTTTGTTTCCATCGAGGTCTTACGAGGCTATAACACTGATTTGGTCTTGCGAGACATCAAAAAT
>JBCCSR010000483.1:0-4977 GCA_039199865.1 Bacteroidota bacterium | reverse complement strand
TTCAAGGGAATCTTGATCTGTAGTTCTATTTCTTCGGCAGCGGTTGAGGGACTTACTTTTGCTTTTGCAAGGGGTTGTGCTGCTTTAGACTTTTCTTTCCCCTCTGTTTCTTGAAAGGGAACAGTCGTCAATGCTACCAGGTTTTCGATTGGCAAGGGTTCGATAGGTTGTAGGATTTGGGCGATCTTTAGCTCATTGATTTGATCACCAAACTCCCCCTCATCCAGAAGAATGCTGGCCAAGAAATCATCTGCCTCTTGGAGCTCTTTTTCTTCGGGAGTCTCTTGATTGTGTTTGTATTTTTTTGAGGTTTTGGCAGCGGGAATATCAAAGACAAAGGCCTCCTTGGCATCAGCTGTTGCGACAGTAGCTATTTTTGTGGTTTCGTTTTCCTGCTTGTACTCAGGGTAAGTTTGGATTACAGCCAGCTTTGAATGCCTTGGATTTCGATCAAAAAGATAGGCAACAAACATCCCCAGGACGAGTATTGCGGCAATTTTACTCAACCATTGAAGTTGATTTTTTAATCTCAAATTGAGTGGAAGTTGAGTGGCCACTTGTTGCCACACCTTTTCGGAGGGACGTCGCTCGAATTGTTCAAACTGTTGTTTGACGAATTGATCCAAATGTTCTTGGTCCAATTGCTCTTGAATAGAGTCCCGATCCTGTTGTTTTGGTGGGACGGTCGAATAGTCGAATTTTTTTGCAAAGAGTTCATCTATTGAATCTCCATCATTTGCAAAATCGTTATCTTTCATTTTCCTGCTGTTGTATCAAGATTTTTAAGTGATTTCTGGCTCTTGCCAATTGTGATTTTGAAGTACCTTCATTGATGCCCAACATTTTGGCGATTTCCTTATGGCTATAGCCTTCTATTGCGTAAAGGTTGAAAACAGTTCGGTATCCCCTTGGGAGTCGTTGTATTACCTCTAACAAATCTTGGTGCCGAAGGTTCGAAATGGCTTTCCCATTAAAGTTGAGTGCAAGTGCTTCTTCTTTCAGAGGCATGGTATAATTGTTGGATGATCTTCGGTAATACTCAATAGAAGTATTGATGAAAATGCGTTTTAGCCAACCTTCAAAAGAGCCCTCTCTACGGAATCGATGAAGATTGTGGAATACCTTGATAAAGCCCTCCTGTAGAATATCTTCGGCCTGGTGATAATCACTTGCGTAGCGCAAGCAGATACCAAACATTTTTGGCGCAAAATATTCATAAAGTAGTTTCTGTGATTGGGGTTGCCCGGTAATGCACTGCTCGAGAAGTTGCAGATCCCCACTGAGGCCAGTTAATTGGATCTTCGTAATCATGATAAAAGTAGTTAATTCTCATAAGGCTAGATCACAAAACGAAATGGTACTTGTGAAAAACCTATCATAAATAAGCAGTGTGAATATATAGTAATAAGCACACTTATTTGAAATAATCTTCCGGTTTTTTCCTTTTAAGTTAACTTTCTGGCCAATTTTTCCAATCGTTTTTTTGCTGTACTTGTTTGGGATGGTATCAGCTTTTACCGGAAGATGGTTAATTTTGATAATGTTGTTTTAAAAACGCAATTAGTTTTTCAATCGCTCTCGCTCGATGGCTAATTTTATTCTTTTCACTGCTATCCATTTCCGCAAAAGTGGTTTCATAACCGTCGGGAATGAAAATAGGATCATAGCCAAAGCCTTTCTCGCCTACTTTTTCATGAGCAATACGCCCGCGTACGATGCCCTCAAACAAGTGGGTTGTACCGTTGAGTAGGAGGGCAATGACTGTTCTAAACTGAGCTCCTCGATTGCTTTGAGTACCCAATTTTTCCAGTACCATTTCCATATTGCGATTGGCATCTCTTTCTGGTCCTGAATAACGAGCAGAATACACTCCGGGTTCTCCATTTAGTGCATCGACTTCCAATCCGGTATCTTCAGAAAAACAGTTGACCTGATAATGGTCCACCAAATACTGCGCCTTCTGGATGGCATTGGCTTCAAGGGTCGGATTGGTTTCGGGCAAATCCTCATGGCAGCCGATCTCCTTCATACTTTTTACCTCCATAATTCCCAGCAGGAGTTCCCGGACTTCCCGGACTTTGTTTGGATTTCCAGTAGCAAAAATGAGTTGGTCGGTAGGGGGTATTGACGTCTCCAATAGAATGATGAATTTTTACGAATTTAAAAACATAGCTTGTAAACTCTGCCACAAGCGCCCTTTCAGCGATTTATCTTGGCTAATGACTGCCAGTTCATCCGCGAATAAAAATCGACATCCATTGCACTTTAGCGGAGCATAAAGTTCATAATCAAAATGCAATCCGAGCTGTTTCGCTGAGATGCCAAAGAGCAGCACATTGTCGATAGGTGGATTTGTCTGTAATCCGATGAAACTGGCCTTTTCCTCGGTGCTCAAAGGAATGGACTGAACATCTTCTTTCAAATCGAAGTTTACCGCAGAGAGAATCTTATTGAGGAGGTCCAAATGCTCTTTTGCTGAACGCTCTTCTGTGTAGATGGCAATTACCTTTTTATGGTTGCTTGAAAAGGGGACTTTTGCTTCATTTTCTTTCTCTGGACCTAAAAATATTTGAGCATCAAAAAAGTTGAGATTCAGAATATCATTTTCCATATGCCGCATTTTGTAGAATAAAAATTGAAAATGAAGTGAAAAATTGTCTTTTTTAGAATAAATGCTTAAATTTAAGTAAATTTGCGTAGAACGCAAATCATACCTCTAATTAAATTTTAGACCACAATGACAGATATCAAAATCACCCCAACTACGGAGTCGAGATTAAATGGAGTCGACTTTAAGAGCATCCCTTTTGGTAGAACTTTCTCTGATCACATGTTTACTGCTGACTACATTGACGGTCAATGGACGAACCCTCAAATTATTCCGTTTGGTCATTTTGATATTCACCCTGCTTGTTTGGCACTTCATTACGGTCAGGCCATATTCGAGGGGATGAAAGCTTCTAAGGACATTCACGGCAACCCCATGCTTTTCCGTCCCGAAATGCATGCGCGTCGAATCAATGCTTCTGCTGAGCGGATGTGCATGCCCGCTTTCCCAGAAGATTTATTTGTAGAAGCATTGCACCAATTGGTCCGAATCGATAGTGGTTGGATTCCCCAAGATGAAGGGAGTGCACTTTACATTCGACCTTACATGTTTGCCAATGGCGAATTTATTGGTGTCGCTCCATCTGATCGTTACAAGTTTATCATTTTTACGGGCCCTGTCGGTCCTTATTATCCTAAACCCGTACGTTTGATTGCCGAAGACAAATTTGTTCGTGCAGCGCACGGTGGAGTCGGTGAGGCCAAGGCCGCTGGTAACTATGGATCTTCTTTGCTGCCGGCAAAATTGGCGAAAGAAAAAGGCTACGATCAGGTGATGTGGCTAGATGCCAAAGAATTCAAGTACATTCAAGAAGCAGGTACTATGAACTTGCTGTTCGTCATTGATGGTACCATTGTTACTCCGATTGCCGATGGTGCTGTTTTACGTGGCATTACGCGAGATTCCTTCTTTCACATCCTCAAAGACAAAGGATATAAAGTAGAGGAGCGCTTGATCAGTACTGACGAACTCATCGAGGCCTTCAAGGCGGGTAAATTGGAAGAGGCTTTTGGAGCTGGAACGGCTGCTGTTGTGGCTCACGTTGCGGATATAACAATTGGCGATACTTTGATTACTTTACCTCCAGTCGAAGAGCGGAAAGTAGGGAATATGCTAAAAGCGGAGCTCAATGGTTTGAGAGCTGGAACGGTTGAAGATACCAGAGGTTGGGTCATTCCCGTCAAAGCACCTAACGCTGTAAAGGTCTAATCTACAGCTCAATTCGAAAACAACTAAAAAAGGTCAAATCAAGTACAACTCGATTTGACCTTTTTCTGAAACAGCTCCCTCCTTTTCTACCAAGTAGGATGTTGTGGCTTATTGTTCAGAATTTCTTCAATTTTATCCTCTACCTCTTTAGTGATCAAGGAAATGGCTTCAAGCGATGTAAGCGTTTCTTCAAGGTGTTTGGCCTTGGACGCTCCCAAAATGACGGAACTCACGTTTTCGTTTTTGGCACACCAAGCGATCGCCAGTTTGGGCAAAGTAGTCCCTAATTTTTTTGCCAAATCATTGAGTTCCCTCACTTTTTCCAGGCGAGCAGGAGTCAGTGATCGTTCGCGCAACCACTCCAAGCCTTTCATCCCCAATCGGGTTCCTTTTGGAAATTGATCCAAGTATTTTTCCGTGATTACTCCAGAGGCTAGTGGGGACCAGACGGTCGTCCCCAGTCCTACGGTTTTATAAATTTGAGCATATTCCACTTCTACCTTGTCGCGGTGAAACATATTGTATTGGGGCTGTTCCATCGTCGGACCAATTAAATGCAGAGATCTGGCCACCATGTGTGCCTCCATGATTTCTTGGGCAGACCATTCTGAAGTTCCCCAATACAGGATTTTACCTTGCTGGATCAAATGATTCATGGCCCAAACGGTTTCCTCGATGGGGGTCTTCTTATCAGGGCGATGACAGTAAAAAAGATCGAGATATTCTACCTGCAAACGTTTTAAAGAAGCATGGCAAGCTTCGAAAATATGTTTTCTGCTCAGCCCAGTTTGATTGGGCAATTTGCCACCTGAACCAAAGTAGACTTTACTGGAGACCAAATAGGTACTTCGATCCCATTGCATTTTATTTAGAATCTCACCCATGACGATCTCTGAACGTCCTTGAGCATAAGTTTCCGCATTATCGAAGAAGTTGACCCCATGATCATAGGCCAAGGCCATGAGATTTTCGGCGATAGAATTATCGACTTGCTTACCAAAAGTCAACCACGAACCGAGGGAGAGTACACTAATTTGTAGGCCCGAACGACCTAATCGTTTGTATTCCATGAATTTAAAGATGTATTGCTAGATCAATGATGTAATTATGTGTTCTGAGAACTGAAAGATAAGGAAAATCAAATTAATATTAAATCGCAT
>JBCCSR010000482.1:0-4992 GCA_039199865.1 Bacteroidota bacterium | reverse complement strand
GGAAACAATTCTAGATATTCTCCATAATTGGTCAGCGTCGCCAAATTGTTTTTGCGGATGTGGTTGAGGCAATCTGCCAATGCCATTTCGCCGTAGCGATGGTGGTGTCCATAGCTTTCTCCATCGGTTGCAATGTGGGAAAGTTGTGGGCACCACCATCGCTACGGCGAAATGGCATTGGCAGATTGCCTCAACCACATCCGCAAAAACAATTTGGCGACGCTGACCAATTATGGAGAATATCTAGAATTGTTTCCTCCTGAATACGAACTCCAAATTCACGACAATAGCTCCTGGAGCTGTGTTCACGGTGTGGAGCGCTGGCGCAGCAATTGCGGTTGCAACTCTGGTCGACCCAATTGGACCCAAACTTGGCGTGCCCCCTTACGGGAAACACTGGATTGGTTGAGGGCGCAGCTCGTTCCCGTTTACGAAAAAGAGGCAGAGAAATTACTTAAAGACCCCTGGGTGGCCCGCAATGATTACATCCACGTACTCCTCAATCGTGGCGATGAATCGGTCGATCATTTTATTGATACGCAGGCCATCAAAAAGCCAAGTAAGCAGCAAAAAACACAGATTTTACGGCTCATGGAAATGCAGCGCAATGCCATGCTAATGTACACCAGTTGTGGTTGGTTCTTTGACGAAATATCTGGCCTGGAAACCAATCAGATTTTGCAATACGCCTGCCGAGCCATCTATTATGCCAATCAGGTTGGCGGTATACAACTGGAAAAAGAATTTACCCGACGTTTGGCCAAAGCCCCTAGTAATGTCTATCGCAATGGAGCACACAGCTACACGCATCACGTATTGCCCACCCGAGTAGGGTTGGTTAGAGCTGCCATGCACTACGCGGTATCTTCACTTTTCGAAAAAAATCCCGAACAACTCGACCTCTTCAACTATCTTGCTTCCAGTGAACAGTTTGATCGAATTGAAGCTGGTAATCAAATCCTTTGCCTGGGTCGTGCCATCATGAAATCGAGGGTTACTTACTCGGAAAAACACTTCACCTTTGCCGTTTTGTATTTAGGACAGCAAAATATCATCGGTAGTATTTCTATCGATATGACGTCGAAGCAATACGAAGAAATGGAAGGCAAGATCAAAAGTGCTTTCCGCAATACCCACGTGGGAGAAGTCATTTCGCTGATGCAGGATTATTTTGGCAATGAAAAATATTCTTTTCAGCACTTATTTAGGGACGAAAAAAGAAAAATCCTCAAACGCATTACCCGGCGCAACCTCAAACAGGCAGAAACGGCTTTTAGGGATATTTACAATGACAATTACCAACTCATGACGAGTAGCCTTCAGTCCAATATTCCCGTCCCCAAAGCCTACAACAATATTGTCCAATTTATGGTCAATGCCGATCTCCACCAATTCTTCACACGCGACCTGCTCAACATCGGTGAACTCAAACGATTGGCTAAAGAGTTGGACAAATGGGACATCCAACTGGGCAATGAAAAATCATTTGTCTTTGCGGCTGGGGAGAGAATTTTCTACGAAATTCGACAAATCATTTACGCCGGTGGCTCCGTCGAACAAATTCAAAGTTTGACCGCTATCCTGGAGACCTTGGACGAGATGGGCTTCAAACCCGATATTTGGAAAAGTCAAAACTTGTATTTTTCCGAAGCTCGTGCTTATCGCAAAGGACAAAAAGCGTTTTCGGATGACCGATGGAAAACAGCATTTATTCGATTGGGAGAGCTGTTGAAAGTGAGGGGCATTACCGCCTCTTAGTTGTAGGAGATCAGATATGTTAAATTACGATCAACGACTCAATTTTTATTAAATCAGTCGTTTAGTAAGCAGAGGAATAAAAGTATTTTACGGAATGCTGTTCTCCTTTGTTCTGTACGTTGATGCTTGCTCTTTCTTGGGTTTGGCTCATCCAACTGAACGGTTTCAGCTATCAGCTGCAAGAATGTTATCCTATTTTCGAATCCAAATCAAAAATTCAAAAGTATATGAAAATGAAAGCGCCAATACTAAGTCTGCTGATCCTCTGTTGTTGTTCTTACTTTCTTTCTGCCCAGAAGGTACAGGTCGCCTTTAGTGCCAAAGGCAATTGGGCGATGACCAACTTAGCTTTTACTTCTCCAAGCGATATTACTGGTAATCCAGATTTTTTCCTGAGATCCAATCTCGATCCGGGAACGAGTAGTCCACGGCTAGGTTTTGAATTGGGTGTGGATGCACGTTTGCACCTCAAAGACTTTCTCTACCTGACCTCTGGCCTTTATTTCCAACAGATTCAGTACGAAGTCGTACAACCGATATTGTTTAATCCTAGTATTGATCCTCTGGCCTTTTCCCCCATTGACATTCTCGAAGTCTTGGAGAGCCCCGGAGAGGTTGTCCTCAGCAGTAGTTTTGTATCCGAACGACGACTACAATATCTCAAGTTACCGATTGGACTTGGCGCCAATTTATTCAAAGATCGATTTTTTATCCAAGGGGGCCTTTACGGTGCACTCCTACTCAATAGCAGTGAAACCTTAAAGAATGACCTGGGTCGTATCAATCCAGATGGCGGACCTATCTTTTTTACTGATGCTAATGGCGATTTGATCAGTCAAACAAACCAGAAATCAAAACCATTCAACAATCTGGTTATGGGATTACAGGTGATTGCCCAATACAATATTTTCAGCAAACTAAGTGTCTTGGTGGCTTATGAACGCAACCTAAATGACATACTGGGTCAATCGGAAATTGTGGAAGAGACCATGAATACAGTATCCTTTGGCTTTGGCTGGCAAATCAATTGAGCCCACTCAACCATTTGGTGTACAATTTGTTTGTTTGCTCTTTTTGATGATGGCTGTGGCAAAAAACAAGACTGAAAAACCAATACCAATAAAATGCATCTCCTGTTTAGCGCACTGTTGTTGCTCCTAGCTTCATGGCTTGACGCTCAAGATTTCAAATTAAACAATAAATTTACAAAATATTGTTATCCCGAGCATTCATCGAAAATTGCATTGGGCGATGGAACAAACATTGTAGTGGTCGACTTGAGCAGTGGACAGATGGATACCATTCTCCCTCCCAATGCGAGCATTGCCTGTTCCCACTCAAGCAAAGATTATCTCGTCTTTAAAACCGAAAGGTTGTACGGAATTGCCGATTGGAGTGGTCAGATTGTGATCCCTCCCAAGTATTCCAAAATCACACATGCCGACAAAGGGGGAGGCTTTGTGGCTCGTTATGGCAATCAATACACCCTCATCCCTGAAGTCAATTTCAAGGAAATTCCCCTTCGCTTTTTAGACGATACTTACTCCACTTCGTTTAGAGACCGTTTAATCCTGATCCATTCCTTGAGTAAAGGTGCCTTCCTTATGAATGTCGATGGCGATACGCTTCTGGATCGATTGGACAAACAATATTTTAGCTTTACCTCTCTGAGTCCCGAAATTCTCTTTTTCCAAGAAGGGACGCAATACAAAGATGGTGGTGGATTAATGAATCCAGAAGGAGAGATTATCCTTCCATTCAAAAAGGGCAATCGATTGAAAACCCAAGGAGATTACCTCCGAGTATCCAATCCACTTACCAAAGAGCAGGATGTCTTCGTCAATCGAAAGGGAGAACTGCTGACCGCTTATCCTACTTTGATCCAGAGCAGAGAGTGGAAGGACTATACGATCTATCAAAATTGTGATCCTGAAAATGAAAATAAAGTGACTTTGAAAAAGGGCGACCAAGTCATTATTGCGTGTACGGAGCATTGGCTTTCCTTTTTGGAGGATGCCGACCTATTAAGTATCAAGATCAATAAAGACAGCATTTTCTACACTGACCTCGACGGCAAGATGGTCTTTGACGGTAGGCAATATGCTTATTGTCAGTACTTGGGGGAACGTTTTTTCTTGGTCTCAGAGGACAAGCAAAACTTTCAAATTGTAGATATTCAAGGAAAAGCCTTGTTCAAGATCAAAGATAAATTCTACCCTTCCAGAAACAATTTCATGGCCATTTCTCACAATGGAGCCTATTTTTTCATGGCCCGTTTAAAGGGGAAATATGCCCTTTTTGATGCCTCGGGAGTAATCGTTTTTGAAAAATTATTTGACAAGACGACCGATATGCATTTTCAGTTTACCTACCAATTCAACCATTTACACTATCGTTCCGCAAACGGAAAATCTGACATTCTCGATCTAAAGGGAAACACCATTGCTCCTTTTACTAAAGTACAAATTCTTCGTACCCTGAAAGCAGGGTATCGCCCTTATGCGGTGGTCAGAAAAAACCTCCAGGCTCCAAAGATGCTCATCGATATGCGCGACCTTTCGGTTTTGGCGAAAGACTGTAGTCTCATCACTTTGCTAAGACATGGCTTCGTTTTGTTAAGAAGAACGGATGGGTTTTACGACCTGATACGGATTCCCTCCGATTGATCGACCGGCAAAAGATCGAGCCGTCGAATGGCAACCAAGCTCCCGAGTGCTCCCAAATGCTTTAACTGAACAATGCTTCTTCAGCCCATCTGCTGCAAAAATGCTTCTCGATAGCTCACTCCAATGGGCAGTTTATTGCCATTGATGGTGACCTCGTTTTGGTTATAGGCGTTGATAAAATGGATAGCAATAGCAAAGGAGCGGTGAATACGGATGAATTGCTGCTCGGGCAATTGTTTGACAATCGTCCCCAGATTACCTTTGACGACCAAGCGATCCTTAGTCGTATGGATGCGGACATAATCTTTTAGACTTTCCACGTATAAAATATTGTTGAACAACACTTTGTGATGGGTACGATTGACATTAAAAAAAATATGGTCAGACGGATTGGAGACCGTCGACGCAAGGGGCGTCCGAGCAACGGCCGTCATTTTTCGTTCCCGATAGCGATCTACCGCTTTGAGAAAGCGATCAAAGGCAATGGGTTTTAAAAGATAGTCAATGATGTCCAGATCATAGCTATCCAACGCATATTCTCGATGGGCCGTCGTCAGGATAATTGCGG
>JBCCSR010000481.1:0-4993 GCA_039199865.1 Bacteroidota bacterium | reverse complement strand
TCTTTGACCTGGGGGCCAATTCCATCACCCTCATTCATGTTCTGGGTATTGTCAATAAAGTTTTTGAAAAGGAACTAAAACCCATTCTCCTTTTTCAGTATCCCAATGTCAATGAATTGGTCAATCACGTTTTTGATCAAGCAGAATCCAGCACCTTCACCGATGAGGAGGACCTTCTTGCCGAAGAGTTGGAAGACATCATGGACTTGATGGATTAAAAGCATTCCATCTTTCACCGAAATGAATCAGCATTGTCATCAAGGCCATTCAACAAATGGAGCATACCACCTAAAATTACAGCACAAACAATCAGATCACCTCTAAGGAGCATCAATCAATGAAAAAAGCATCAAGAAAAAAAGACATTGCCATTGTAGGCATGTCAGGACGATTTCCCAAATCAAAAGACCTACAGGAATTTTGGCAAAACTTGGTAGAGGGAAAAGAGCTCGTCCATTTTTATACCTCAGAGGAACAACAAGCCTTTGCTTTGGATGAAATACAAAAGCGTCACGATAATTTTATTGCTTCCGACGCTTTTATCGACCGAAGTGACAGCTTTGATTATTCCTTTTTTGGCTATACCCAAGCTGAAGCAGAAATTATGGATCCACAAATTCGGATTTTGCACGAACAAGTTTGGTTGGCATTGGAAGATGCGGCTTGTGATCCATCTACTTATCAAGGCAAAATTGGTCTTTATCTCTCTGCTTCTGACAACCTCAATTGGCGGGCTCATGAAATGATGAACCCCAGTGAAGAAGTGGCGCCCTTCCTAGCCGCTCGTTTAGCGGAGAAGAACTTTATCAGTACCCTCATTTCGTATCGCTTGAATCTTCGAGGCCCCAGCTTTTTTATTGACACGGCTTGTTCGAGTTCCTTGGTTGCCGTTCATTTGGCTTGTCGCAATTTATTGCTCAAAGAATGTTCGCTGGCCATCGCTGGTGGAGTGAGTATCAATACTACCACTCATCGGGGCTACTTTCATGAACCGGGAATGATTACTTCAACCGATGGTCATTGTCGAGCTTTTGATGCTCATTCTACCGGAACCGTTTGGGGAGAAGGAGCAGGAGTAGTGGTCTTAAAACGTTTGGAAGAGGCGATTGAACAGGGAGATCCCATCCACGCGGTGATTCGCGCAACCGCAGTGAACAATGATGGGAAAACGAAGGTCGGTTATACTGCCCCGAGTGTGGAAGGACAAGCCAATTGCATTCAAATGACTCATAAAATTGCGGGCATTGCACCCCATACGGTTAGTTATATCGAGGCACATGGTACGGGGACAAAGATTGGCGATCCTATTGAAATTGAGGCGTTAAACAAAGCCTTTGCCAATGATCTCAATCACAATTGTGCCATTGGTTCGGTCAAATCCAACATGGGGCATTTGGATACCGCAGCCGGAATTGCGGGTTTGATCAAAACAACATTGGCTTTAAAAAATCGAGTATTGCCGCCATCTTTGCACTTTGATCAGGCCAATCCAGACATCAATTTTTCCGAGGGCCCTTTTTACGTCAATGCAAAAGCGGTAGAGTGGTTGACGGATGGCAATCAAGTATTGAGAGCAGGGGTAAGTAGCTTTGGTATTGGAGGGACAAATGCACATGCTTTGTTGGAGGAAGCCCCAGCAATCACCAAAACGACCATCTCAAGACCTTTCGAACTCATTCCCTTTTCTGCCAAAACCCCAACGGCATTACAGGCCTATCGCGAAAAGATTGAAAACCATCTACAAGAAAAGACACTCAAGCATTGGGCCCATCTCGCCCATTTGGCCAATACCTTTATGCAGGGACGACAAGCCATGAAATACCGACAATGTTTGATTGTTCCCCGCTGGTCGGAGACTACAACTTTGTTGACCAATATCCAATCTACAGAAGTGGCAAGCGCCCAAATGCATCCCCGGGTAGTCTTTGTTTTCTCTGGACAAGGCAGTCAGTATTACGCCATGGGAAGAGCCATTTACGAAGAAGAACCTTTCTTTAAAAACTTGATGAATCAAGGGCTGGAACACTTAGAGACACTTACTGGAGAAGACTATAAAGCCATTTTGGGCTACGATGCTTCCCAAGAAGTTGATCCACAAATCATCAATCAAACCCAGTATACACAGCCTTTACTTTTTCTCATTGAGTATGCCTTGGCGCGGTTGCTGATGCATTACGGCATCGAGCCACAGCAGATGATTGGACATAGTCTGGGAGAGTATACCGCAGCCTGTATTAGTGGTGTTTTTTCCTTCGAGACTGGCTTGCAACTTTTGGTGAAAAGAGGTGCCTTGATGAGCGAAGTGGATAGTGGAGACATGTTGGGAATAGGTGCCTCATCCGACCTAATTCAACCTTTGTTGAATGGCAGTCTTTCCATTGCTGCGATCAATACCGAAAATGCCTGCGTCGTTTCTGGAACGCCCAAAGCAATTAAAGCATTGAGCCGAGTACTCGATGAAAAAGAGTTCTCTTTTGCTAATCTAAAAACTTCACACGCCTTTCATTCCCCAATGATGGATCGTATTCTAACTGCCTACGAAGCGGAATTGGATCAAGTCAATTTGTCTTTGCCCCAAAGGCCTTTTATTTCCAATTTGACGGGAGAGGAAGTCTTGGCAGCAGAGGTGAGTCAAGCCAAATATTGGCTTCGTCATTTACGGGAGACAGTCTTTTTTGAGAAGGGAGCTCAAGCCATACTAAAAACGGGTCCCGCTATTTGTATTGAAGTAGGACCAGGGAAGACTTTATCCAATTTCATTCGCCAAAATCGACTATTTAATGCCAATCATTCCGCAATCAATTTGCTTCGACATCCCAAGGAAACTTCTCATGATTGGGCCCATTGGATTAAGGCCATTGGCCAATTGTGGAGCCAGGGTTTAGCGCTTCATTGGCCACATTTGATGGGAACGGGGCAGCGGGTAAAAGTTCCAGCACCGACTTATCCCTTTGATCAAACGAGTTTACCGACCAAAGTGAGTCCTTTCGAACAATTGGCTGCCAAAGGCTTTCGAGGAGAAGGCGCGGTAAAACTGACGGAAGACGCCTTTTACGTATCGAATTGGAAAAGGGCTTTACAACCGATTCCCATTCAGGCTGATCCTAGTCCAACGGCTTATCTGATCCTTACCAATGGCAGTGTTTTGCTCAAGGCATTGAGTGAGCGTTTGCAAAAGGAAGGACAGGTAGTGGTAGAAGTTGCAAGGGGCAGCCATTTCAAACAACTGACCGAGCACTTGTACACGCTTGATGCCAATAGTGAAACTGATTTTCAAACCCTTTTTGATGCATTGGCTGCCTACGAAATGCCTTTTACCCAAATTATTATCGGCTGGCATTTTGAAGGCATGAAGCAAAAAGATATTCTACACAATAGTCTTTCCCTATTGTACTTTTGCGCCCATGTGAGTAGACATCACCCTGGAGTCAATAAAAAAATTACTTTTCTGGGGGCACAACAACAAGCTGTACTGGGACACGAACAGCCGGATGTTGCTTTATTGACCCTTAAAACCATTGCCAATACCTTTACTCAAGAGCAAGCCAATATTTTCAATCGCAGCATCGATCTGGAAATAGAGGTGGGGGTTGAAATGGTCAAACCCATTATCCGAGAGTTACAATCTGACGAAAAAGCGGTGAACGTGGCCTATCGAAACCAACAGCGCTGGATTGAATTTTACGAATCGGTGCCTGCAAAACACTTGACTTCGGGAAGTCCAATTCAGGAAGATGGGGTCTACGTGGTTACGGGTGGTTTGGGATATCTAGGCAATGTCATTAGTCAACATTTGTGTGATCAATACGGAGTAAAGCTCATGATCATTGAGCGAAATCTACCTCACCAACCAGGGCAAGAAAATGGCGCAAGTCCAACCAAGGGGCCGAGGCGAATGCGGGAGAAGAGGGAGCGGATGCAGATGCATCATCAAAAAAGGCATTCCGTTTTTTATTACCAAGCGGATGTGTCTGACTTGGAGGCCATGACTGCTGTCATTCAACAAATTGAAATGGATCACGGACAAATTGCTGGTCTGATTCATGCGGCTAGGGAAGAAGAAAGTCAATTGTTGCGTTTACAAGAGGGAATTGATGTGGACTTGATTGATCGGCAATTTGCCGCCAAAATCCAAGGGAGCATTCACCTCCAACAAATCTTTCAAGATCGCCTACCAGACTTTGTTTGGATTCCCCTCCATTTGTCTTCTCTCCTGGGGCGTTTAGAGAATGGGGTAAAAGCAGTAGCAGACAATTTTGTTCGAGCTTGGCAGGCACATCATCATAAAAGTCTGGAATATTGGCATTGCGTTTATCTCGATGATTTGACGGAGGGTGCATTAGAAGAACAGCAATTGATTCAGCTATTCGAGCAATCACTTTGTCTGGAGGAAAGTAATTCGTCAATGGTTTGTTTTCGATCTTTAGCAGAAGTCATTTTAGAACGACAACAAAAGGCCAAGCGCAATATCAACGAAGAAAAAGTATTGTTGGATCGTCCAGCTTTGGGGGCCAATTATCAAGCCCCAGAAAATGAGTGGGAGCAAAAGCTGTGTGAGCTTTGGCAATCCTTTTTGGGCATTCAACAGATCGGGGTAAGGGATGATTTTTTTGAATTGGGTGGGGATTCTCTCAAGGCGATGTCGCTCTTGAAACGGCTACAAAAATCCTTTGATATTGAAATCAGTATGCAGGATTTTTTCGAAAAATCGACCATTCGATCATTGGCCAAAGAAATGGCGATTGCCCAAAAGTTGAAAGACATTCCATATCCGACACGTTGAATACACCTTGACACTTTACGAGAGTGGGGGCCTAAATATTTTAAGTGCCATTTCACATAATTTTTCTCCGTCCACTGGTCATTGTTGTGTCCGAGCTGTGATGTGTGGTCAGCGTGGTGGGCGCGAAGCTAAAGTGAAAGCTGGCATCGCTTTGTCAGGCTTGGGTCCCGGGGACCGGCTGGCACCTTAAGCAAATAGTGAGTGGTCAAC
>JBCCSR010000480.1:0-4996 GCA_039199865.1 Bacteroidota bacterium | reverse complement strand
GCTCTCCTTTGCTCTCATAAAATTCGTCAGCCAAGTAAATGACTGCCTGTCTGACTGCTTGGAAAATATTTTTGTTGATTGACATTGGAAATTGGTGATAATTGAGTTCGACTGCCCAAGCTTCCTGATCAAAGGCCCAGATCACTTGGTCCGGAACACAGATAACACGTCTTATGCGTTCGTAGAGTACCGTTTCGGCATCGGTCAGATGATGCAAGACTTGCCGAACCGTCCATTTTCCTTTTTGGTAGGAACGTTGTAGTAAGTGCTGGGGAAGATCGAAGTAGGGAAGGGTTTCTTGGGCACTTTCTTCTAGGGCTCGGATCAATTCTTTTTTATCGGAAAAGCTAAGAACTTTGGTTTGCATGCTGCTCGTTTGTGAAAAGGGAGAATAAACTCTCCCATAAAATAAACAATGCTTTGAAAATAAACGAATCGGACGGGGACTCATTTTTAGTACTCTTTTGAAAAAGGAACCATTTTATTATTGTAAATGCCTCCTCCATTAATTATTGAACTACAAACCTTTGACTGGCAATTTTATTTTTTAAACACGCCTTTGAATGATAGGCCGGATAAAAAGCAAATAAAGTTAGATGAATAAAAAATGGTCGTTATCTTAACTTTCTTTTTTAGGCGACCAGCAAAACCTACCAGAGTTGGATCAAAAAGGTTCGAACTGGTCACAAAAAAATTAGCCTTCGTAGAAAGAATATTGTAGCTCGGGAATTTTTTCAGTAATTGATCTTTGGAATTGTTGCCGATACCTTATAATAACAGCCCATGAAGTCAAAACAGCATTATCTGAGTGGGAAATCCGTATTTTGGATTTCCTTGATTGTGATTTTCCTTACCGTATTGAGTGTGTACCTCACGGGCTTACACGACAATCGAAGCATTACGACTAATTTTTACTTCTCTTTGGGGATGATCTCCGGTTCACTTTTTCTTTTTTTAACTTATGGACTATATGCTGGCTTTCGCCTAAAAGACGATTACGAAAGCGATGAGGCAAAGCATAATAAAGAGTCGGGGGATGGAGGCTTTGAACTTCCCGATTGGCCCCTCTTTGATTTTGGGGAGTTTGGAGAGGGATGGCTGTTTTCGCTGCTGTGGTGGGTTTTTGCCACCTTGGCCATTTTGGTTTTTTTGTTTTTAGCGAGCTATGTCTTTACTTATTCTATCTTGATTATTCTGTCGATGCTGTATTGGTTATTTTTTAGAGCGCTGAGAATTGTCTTTCGACAATCTGTACGAACCAAAGGGGATCTTCTCGCCGCATTGACCAATGCCTTGGTCTATACTTTCTTGTATACGGGTTGGATGTTTGGCTTGGTCTATTTGAGTCAACTTTTATGATGAAGTGGGCGAATAGCACTTCTTTTATAGACTTGAAATAAGTAGGAAATAGTTAGGTCGAAAGATGAAGTTCCTGTACCTTGTAGGCAAACAAAAAATAGGAATAAGCCAATGCCTATCAATCAGGATTCCAAATGGACTAAAATTTTCTTTGTCCTCCTTGGTGGATTCGTACTCTGTTTTCAGGCCTTTTACAACAAGTACCCCCTGATGTACTTTGACACTGGAAGCTACATGCTGAGTGGCTTTAGTGGAAAAATTCCCATGGATCGTCCTTTGACTTATGGGCTTTTTTTACGCCATACCAGTCTTGCCGAAACGACTTGGTTTGTGATTCTGGCTCAGGGCATTATCGTATCTTTATTGATTTATTATTTTATCAGGTATTTCATTCGGAGCAAACATTTCCTGTTGGTCTATTCTTTAACCCTCCTTTTTCTCCTCTTTTTTAGCGGCCTTTCTGTGAATGTCAGTCAATTGATTCCCGATGTTTTTGCCTTGGTTTTTATTCTGTCTTTGGCCCTTTTGTTGATTGTAGATACTTTAGCAAAAAGAGATGTTTATGTCCTTCTGTTTTTAGCATGGTTGGGAATGATCATGCACAATGCACATCCGTTCATTGCCATCGTGATGTTGATTTTGATCAGTCTCTTTACTTTTTGGAAACGAGCGTATCAATGGTCAAAAAAGCGATTGATCATTTGTTGGGCGGTAACCTTGATTAGTGTGTTTTCTATTCCAACAATTCACTACTTGGTTGGTAAAGAATTTGTTGCTTCAAAGGGAAGTCACGTCTTCATCATGGCCCATTTGGTAGAAATTGGTATTCTTGATCAGTATTTGAAAGACAACTGCGATCGGAAGACGCATTCGCTTTGCGCTTACCAAAATGAGATTCCCACTATGTTTATTTGGAACGGCAGTAGCCCGCTTCGTAAAATATGGAAAGGGGAGGACATTTGGCTCAAAAGTAAGGCAGAGTTTGACGCCATTATCTACGACATCATGACCACTCCAAAATATTGGAAAACCATTCTCTACAAATCTATCTTTTATACTGCTCAACAGTTTGTTCACTTTGATGCTGGGACCGTGCCTGCCTTGGGAGACAAAACTGCTGCCATGGCATTTGCTAAGAAATACTTTCCCCATGAATATCGCGAGTTACAGGAATCTTATCAGATCAAAAACAATCAAGTCCTCAATTACGACCTCATCAACACTTGGCAAAAGCTCATTTTTGTATTTAGTCTTTGCCTTTTTACTGCGGTGTGGTTGATGCCATCGCTTCGGCAAGCACTGGGCCCACAAGACAAACAATTGATTGGTTTTGTGCTCATTGCTTTACTTTGTAATGCTTTCATTTGTAGCAATCTCTCCACCGTTCTCCCGCGTTACCAAAGCCGAATATTTAGTCTGTATCCCTTGGTAGATCTCATTTGTATTGCTCGCTTCATCCAACTAAGGTGGCCCTACAAGAGGGGGTAATCCATGTTTGCCAGACCCACTTTCAAATCAGAGGTATTTCCCGCTGACGAGTACTGGTTCATTGCTTATTTTTAGATGATTCATTTGACTAAGGGGAGTACTCAAAGTTTGATCTGAATGACTCCTTTTCAGGAAGGGGTAAAAAGTTTGAAGGTAAGGATATACTTCTTTTCTCAGTCATGATGACCAATGCCAAAGACAAGTGTTGCTGAATCACAAATTATTGTTGATCTTCTTCTAAGGACATCAATTCATTTTCTAGATAGTAGCGGAAACTTTTGTATTCCGTAGGGCCTTGATTCCAACTGGCAAAAAACCAACAGGCCCATTCTTGCTCGGAGTCGCTGGGAATTAAAAGCAATTGTTGTTCTTCTTGATATCCACCAATCAATAAACTCCGAGCAAGTTCTGCTGCCGTTTCGGGCTCAAATTCTTCTAGTGTACTGGTCCAATCTTCCACTGCTTCTGGGTCAAGGGATCGAAACCAATCAATGTCTTGGATGGGGTGTATGTTGGGACAGGTACTGTTATAGGAAGGCAAGCCGTTGGTTACCTTTAGAAACTGGAGATAAGCATCGGGGAGTTTGACTTGTAGTCTACTTTCAGCTGCTCCAATAGCTTTGGCATTAACTGGCTCTTGCTTTTCTTGAAAAGTGGAGCGCTCCATTCCCGCGGGCAGTTCAAAATATTCGCTTTCACTTGCCGACTGGATGAGGCGATCAATCAAATTGGTCCAGCTCATTTGTCCAAAAGGGAGAGAAGGACCTTTCTGCCATCTTTCCTCAAGTGCACGGTTGATTTCCTGCGCCCGCGCCTTACATTTTTGGGCATTCAAGTTGAAGACCGGAGCCAACAATCCCGTTGCCAATATTTGCGCTACTTTTTGATCGCGCATCAACCAAGCAGGGGAGGAGTTCATCCAAAAGAGTTTAAATGCTTTTGCCCACTCCGTCAGATAATAGGCTGCCTTTTCCTTGAGGTCTAACGTCGCACTGAGAATGGCCGCACAAATGAGGGTAGACATTAGATCGTGTCCTACGGCTTGTCGTTCATCTAAATATTTATCGATCGCGTGGATACTTGTCATGAGCCGGTCTTGTGTTACAACTTGATTGGGTTGTTCTGCATCGTAGGCCAATGCGATGGCGTAAAGTCGAAGGTGGGTTCCACTCAGCTGCGTCCAGTCTTTTTCCTGAATGCTTTCTTGGTAGTTAGACTGGCTTTGTTGGTGCGGCCAGAAATGTCTTCCCCAGTTTTCCTGGACAATAGCTGTGGTATCGGGAATTGAAATGGGAATATTTGTTGGAAAATGTCCAGAGGCTTGCCAAAGCATTTTTAAGGCACCTTCGGAGTATTTGGTGTTGCCATCTGGACGTAAGTCCAGATCCCAGACTTTTTCCAGCATACTATTGGCGGCTTCGACACAGCCGCAGAGTGCCCAAATGCAGGCTTCCTCAACGATCAATTGATAAATGGCTTGTGGTTGAGTATTGGATTGAATTTTTTTGAGTATGGTTTTCATAGCATTATGTTTTCAAAATCTAAAGATAAGGAAGTTTGGTTCAGAAACAATACCTTTTGAGCCAGCATCCATCGATGCTGACTCAAAAGAATCAAATACCTGAATGGATCAGGCCTCTTTTTTAAAAAAGCTATTGATCAATTGGATGTTACCAACCATATTGGCATGCATCTCGTCCAAATCTTCAGCTGGAATCCAGAGCTCCACGTGATGGTCTAGTCCTACTTTTTGTACATCGTATTTTTGCAAAAACGAATCCTCAACCTCAAACTGCAACACATGTCCTACACCATAAGTTGGAACATTCCATTCTCGCGTAATTTGTTCGGCATAAGCTTCGTTTAGTACGGGATAAAAAATGGGTTGCCCTGGCAATCTGGGTGGAAATTGTTTCCAATCATTTTGCACAATCAAGTCCAACTCTGCCTGGTTAACGGGTCTGAATAAAATCATTGCTTACTATTTGTATGAATGTAGATAAAAGACTCCTTGATCTTTCCGTTTACAACTTCAGAACTACTTGAAATAGTTCCATTACGAGCCTTTACTTCGATTTTCTTTCCCTCCCCCAAATTATTCAATGGCAGACAATTTGATAAAATATCAAAGGTTTATTTAGGGGCTTTG
>JBCCSR010000479.1:0-5020 GCA_039199865.1 Bacteroidota bacterium | reverse complement strand
GTTCTTTCTCCGTGGTATCAACTAAGAAAAATTGCTCCGTAAAATAGTCACTATTGAAGACTTGGTTTAATTCCGTCAAATTAAGTGCACCGATAGCTTCATCAATTTCATAACCAAAAGCGAGGACGATGGAATCTATGTTTTCTTGTCCACGCAGTCCATGGGGCTGAAGGAGAAAACCCAAAAAAATAAGTGCAATGAATCCTTTTTTCATGCCAGCCAAATTTATTGTTCTAAGTCTTCAACCGCTTTTTCCCATTTTTCTTCAGCGATGACTAACTCCTTTTTGGTCGCTTGATATTTTTCCAAAATCACATTGGCATCGGGCTTTTCGTAGAAGCCCTCCACTCCCATTTGTACTTCTAGCTTGGCGAGCTTCGCTTCCAGTTCCTCTACTTTACGTTCTGCATTTTTCACTGCTCGTTCCAATTTTTTGAGCTGCTTTCGTTCTTCATAAGTGAGGGGATCTTTCGAATCTGCTTGCTTGGCTTTTCCCTTATTTTTTGTGCTCATTTCTAGCTGCCGCATATTGTTCATCGCACGTTTATCTAAAAAGAAATTCACATCGCCCAGGTATTCATGGAGTTGCTTATCACGAAATTCAATGGTTCGATTGGTCAGCTCGGCGAGGAAATCCCGATCGTGAGAAACGACAATTAGCGTTCCATCATATTTTTGAATGGCTTTCTTGAGCACATCTTTAGAGATGATATCGAGGTGATTGGTAGGCTCATCCAACACCAGTAAATTAATGGGACGCAGCAAGAGGCAAGCTAGCGCCAGACGAGCGCGTTCTCCTCCCGAGAGTACGGTGACTTTTTTATCTACATCCTCACCGCTAAACATAAAGGTGCCAAGAATATTCCGCAGCTTGGTTCTCATTTCGGGAGGCGAAGCTGCCTCCATGGTTTGGAGTACCGTCAAGCCAGATTGTAGGCTATCGGATTGATTCTGGGCGTAATAGCCAACTTGTACGTTATGCCCCAAATTGACATCACCCAAAGAGGCCGCGAGTTCGTTGACAATAATCTTAGCCAAGGTTGTTTTTCCTTGACCATTCTGTCCAACAAAAGCTACCCGATCGCCACGATCCAATTTCAGATCCACCTTATCCAAGACGGAGAGTTGATCGTAGGATTTGCTCAATTGCTGCGCATCGATAACGATGGAACCAGAACGCGGAGCAGGAGGAAATTCAATGCGCATTGCTGCGATATCTTCACTATCAATTGCGACGCGCTCCATCTTTTCCAACTGTTTCTTCATCGACTGCGCCATCTTGGTTTTAGTGGCTTTGGCCATAAATCGATTGATGGTTCGCTCCTTTTCTGCAATCACTTTTTGCTGATTTTGAAAAGCAGCCTGTTGCATGGCTCTCCGCTCCTTGCGCATATCCACAAACTTGGAATAAGGGGCATTGTAGTCAAAGAGTCGTCCCAGTTCTACCTCAACGGTTCTCTTGCTGACGTTATCCAAAAACAACTTATCGTGAGAAATGACGATGACGGCGCCACCATAGCCTTTTAGAAACTGCTCCAACCAAAGGATGGATTCAATATCAAGGTGGTTGGTGGGCTCATCCAGTAGCAGATAATCGGGTCGACTCAATAACATTTTCGCCAGTTCAATCCTCATCTGCCAACCTCCACTAAACTCATCGGTCAGGCGGCTCATGTCTTTGGCTTTAAAACCCAAGCCGGACAACACCTTTTCGGCATCTGCCTCCATACTGTGTCCTCCCAGAATCTGAAAGCGTTCATTGGCCTCGGATACCTCGACAATCAAATCGGAATAGGCTTGACTTTCGTAATCGGTTCGTTCGCCCAGTGCCTCATTGATCACATTGATTCGATCCTGAAGACGGAGTACCTCTTTGAAAGTCGTCAGTGTCTCTGCCATAACGGTTTTGCCTTTCGGCAAATTCATCTCTTGGTGCAAAAAGCCAAGAGTAGACTGATTGGGTCGACTAACCGAACCACTGTCTGGCGAAATTGAGCCGGCAATAATTTTGAGCATCGTTGACTTTCCAGCACCGTTTCGTCCAACCAAGCCAATCTTGTCTCCTTTGGAAATGACGAGATTGACTTTATTGAGTAAAATTCGGTCTCCGTATTTAACAAAGATGTTGGTCGCATTAATCATAGGAAGACAAAGATAGCTAAGTATGTGCATGGACACAATGGACAAGCCGATATTTCAACCTCTTTTTCGACTTTTCACCAAGCGAAAAGAGACCAAAAGCCGAGCTTGAGCAATCATTTGACGAAGCAGGCGTAGGGTCCGTCTCTCCTTTTTACCCCCAAAGAATCACCTCTATAGTTTTAGGATCGAGCGGAAAGACTTTTGGAAGATCATGAATGATTGGAGTGATGACATTCAATCAACTAATGCTTTAGCCTTTGAGAATAAAAAAATTGATAACCAGTTGCTTATGGAACATAGTCCAAAAGAGCAAGATTTTTTTATGCGGCAAAAGCCCAAAATTTGCATCAGTTTGTTTGATTAAAGTCTAATTTTTTCTAATTTTATTTCGTTGAGTTTTTACTCGCGACTTATGAGACAACCATTTAAAGTCCACTTTCATCCACAACAAAACATCTATGAGAAGCCAAAGATCACATTATGAGACCTAATCATAATTAAGCAAACATGGTTAAGCAAAAAATATCACGTGGGAAGATCCTCATGGCCGAACCGTTCATGTTGGACCCCAATTTTAAGCGTTCAGTAGTTTTACTGTGTGAACACGAAACCGACGGAAGTCTAGGCTTCATACTGAACAAATCCCTAGACATGAAGATCAATGATTTAATCACTGACTTCCCCGATTTTGACGCCCGAGTTTATTACGGAGGTCCCGTCCAAACCGATACCATTCATTATATTCACAACGTAGGAGATTTACTCGAAAACAGTAACGAAATTGTTCCAGGGGTATTCTGGGGAGGCGATTTTGATAAGCTGAAATTCCTCGTTTCCTCCAAGCTCATTGAACCCCACAACATTCGCTTTTTTGTGGGCTATTCAGGCTGGACGGTGGGCCAGTTAAAAGACGAAATGCGTTTTGGGTCTTGGGTCTTGGGAGAGATGAACTCCAATTACCTATTCAGAACCGAACCCGATGGCCTTTGGCAACAAGCCATGGAACACAAAGGAGATTCGTACTCCGTGATCGCTCAGATGCCAGATGGCGTATTGTGGAAATAAATCCTAGATAAATCGTGAAATCCCAGCCTACCTTCAGGGTATTGGCTTGGACCACTTCAAATAAGATATTTGTAAAGTCATCTTATGAGTAGTATTCCTTTGCAATACTGCTCTTTCTTATAATGCCGCAATGGGCATCCTCCGATCCACTCTTCGCATGAATCCTCGGATGGTTTTGCCATTGCCACCTACCTCGTAAAAGTCATCGACACCATCATTAATCATATTGAGCATAATTTGCGTCCAGCGAACTGGCGAGGTCAATTGTTTGATCAAATTGATCTTGATCTTTTCGGGATCCGTCTCCGGTAAGGCATGTACATTTTGGTAAATAGGGCAAACGGGTGCAAGGATATTGACCGATTCGATTGCAGCTTGCAACTCCTTTTTGGCAGGTTCCATCAAGGGAGAATGAAAAGCCCCACCCACTTGTAGGATGACCGCTTTTCTGGCACCTGCTTCTTTACAGGCTTCAACCGCCTTTTCGACTCCATTCAAAGTACCGGAAATCACCAGTTGTCCGGGACAGTTGTAGTTGGCAGCGACTACGGTATCATCTACCTCAAGGCAAATTTTTTCTACCACTTCATCGTCGAGTCCCAAAATAGCAGCCATCGTACCCTCTACTGCCTCGCAAGCTGCTTGCATTGCCAAGGCTCGTTTCTTGACCAAGATCAAGCCATCTTCGAAGTTCATCGCCTTACTGGCGACTAGGGCTGAGAATTCTCCGAGGGAATGTCCTGCCACTGCGTGTGGCAGTTGACCTGTGTTGGCCAGTTGAGCCTTAACGATGGAATGGAGAAAAACAGCGGGTTGGGTGATACGGGTTTGCTTGAGCTCTTCGGCAGTACCCGTAAACATGACATCGGATAGGCGATATCCTAAGATGTCATTGGCCTGCTCAAATAATTGGCGAGCAGTTTCAGAATTGTCGTATAAGTCTTTGCCCATTCCTTCGAATTGGGCCGCTTGTCCGGGAAATACGTAAGCGATCATTGGTGTTCGTTTTTGCGGTCGGCCCGTGGCTAAGATGCCCTTTAGAACCGAGCGTTTTTGTGCTTATGTGATTTGATAAACTTAATTTTTATGGCCAACTCCCCTGCTCTAATCAGTGTAACTTTGCGCTGAGCAAGTTCAAAAACTCACCCCGCGTCTCAACATTTTGAAAAGCGCCAGTGAAAGCAGAAGTTGTGGTAACAGAGTTTTGTTTCTGGACCCCTCGCATCATCATACACAGATGCTGGGCTTCAATAACTACCGCTACTCCTAATGGTTTGAGGGTATTTTCGATGGCGTGCAATATTTGATCGGTCAATCGTTCTTGCACTTGTAATCTTCGAGCAAATACATCGACAATTCTTGGGAGCTTACTCAAACCGACAATATAACCGTTGGGAATATAAGCAATGTGCGCTTTCCCAAAAAAGGGCAACATATGGTGTTCGCAAAGGGAGTACAACTCGATGTCTTTAACAATCACCATCTCACTGTAATCTTCTTTAAACATTGCTGATTTGAGGATTTTTTCAGCATCCATGTTGTAGCCATGAGTCAGAAATTGCATGGCTTTCGACGCTCTTTCTGGTGTTTTTATTAGTCCCTCTCTACTGGTGTCTTCTCCTAATTTTTCGAGAATTATCGAGTACCGATCAACGAGTTCTTTGGTTACTTTTTTATTGTACTTTTCAGATTTCGAGTATGACATCTTCCTTATAAATTTTTAGATACATCAACTTTTTCTAGCTTTCGCCGTAATACTCTGCATATATGGTTTCTGTCTCTTCCAGCTACATTGTATCAAGCTGGAAGAGAC
>JBCCSR010000478.1:0-5029 GCA_039199865.1 Bacteroidota bacterium | reverse complement strand
TGTTAATGTCCCCGATTGGATGGAGTGTCGAATGGAGGAGTTCAACTTTGAAGGAAATGCCATTGACAAACAGCGCAAAAAAGCCAGTGGCTTGACCGCCTACACATTTAAGGCAAAGGACATCAAAGTCCCGACAAAGGAAAACGGTGCCCCCGCCCGAGGGAAGATTTATCCGCATATTATGCTGATTCCAGAGGCCTATAAAACGGGCAATAAAAACATCACTTTGATGCCTAGCACCAAGGAGTTGTACAGTTGGTATCATTCCCTGGTCAAATCTGTGGACAACAATACCAGTCCGCTCCAAGAACAGGTCAATCAACTTACCAGTGGCAAAACGGCGCCCATCGAAAAAATCAAAGCCATTTTCTACTGGGTACAGGACAATATTCGGTACATCGCTTTTGAACACGGCATTATGGGTTTTCAACCGGAGGCCTGCCAAAAAGTCTACAACAACAAATACGGCGATTGTAAGGGCATGGCCAATCTGACCAAAGAAATGCTGCAATTGGCAGGCTTTGATGCTCGGCTCACCTGGCTGGGCACCAATGATGTTCCCTACAATTACAACTATCCCTCCTTGTATGCCGACAATCATATGATTTGTACCGTCATTCTCGATGGCCAAAAGATCTTTTTGGATCCCACGGAGAAATACGCCAACATTTACAATTATGCCCATCGAATTCAAGGACGTGATGTTTTGATTGAAGACAATGATAATTTTATTATTGCCCAGGTACCATCTGGCAAGGCACAAGAAAATGAACAAAAAAATACCATCAATTGCACCATTGAAGAAGATTTACTAAAGGGTCAAGCCACCTTGACTTATAAGGGCAATAGCAAAACGAGATTTTACAATCAGATCAACAGCATTTCTGATGACAACAAAACCCGTTGGCTAAAAAATTATCTGAGCAATGCGGAAAAAGATCAAAAAGTGAGCATCGATCAATTGCCAGACCTCAGCAATCGAGATGAAGATCTGGTGATCGATTATGCACTTGAAGTCAATAATCGCATTATTGATCTGGGAAAAGAGAAATACCTCAACCCGGAACTCGATATGGAATTCAAAAATTTTACGGTACCAGAAGATAGGGTCTTGCCTTATGAATTTAGCAATAAGTATTACATCAATAATACGACGACCATCAATTTACCCAGTAATTGGACCTCTACCTATATCCCTGAACCCATTGCCATCGCCAATGATGCTTATTCCTTCCATTTGAATTATCAAATCAAAGACAACAGCATCGTATATACCAAAGAAATCATCATTCAAGACATTACCATCCGACCCGAAGCCTTCAAAAGCTGGAATGAATCGATAAAATCCCTAGCAGCCTTTTATGAAGATCAGCTCATCTTTAAAGTGGAATAGTGGTCTGTTGCGAATGCGTCTATCCAAAAATTGTTTACTAACGGGATCCACTGATCAACACTGGCGTTCAGACCAGGTCAGCGGATGTCTAGTCTATCATCCAATCTTAATCCAAGTCATTCTATTATGAATAAATTGATTATCCTTTTGCTAAGTTTTAGTTTTTTTCTGGGTACTGCCAATGCTCAACGAGGAAAAGATGCTGCTCAGAAAAAGCTGGACAAAGCCAATTTAAAATACTACAAGCTCATCTTTGAAGATTCAAAGATCGACTTTAAGGCGACTCAAGCCCCTGCCAAATGGTCGGGAGAATCCAAGGTCATGCTGGCGCAAAAATCTCATTTATCCTTTTTCAGGAATACCAAAGCGGACAATAATTCGATTAAAGGAGTCATCAGAAAACGAATTTTGCTACAAGATAAAAATGCGGTAGAAGACTTTTCCGAGTTTTATTTTCAGGAATCAGAAACCGTAAAAATCAATTTGATCAAAAAAAGTGGAGAAGAAATTCCAGTCGATATTAGCAATGCCATTGAGGTAGAAACAGAGGTGCCCGATTACTATTCTTCCAATTATCAATCTTCTTCCTATCGCAAATTGGCCATTCCCAATCTCGAAGTAGGCGATATTATCGACTATTTTGTCGTCTTTACCGAAAACCGAAATACCACCATTTCTTTTTTCTCTACGCTCTCGGAAAGCTATCCGATTCTGGCCCAGGAAATTATCTTTGATATCGACAAACTGTGGAGTTTTTACTTCAATTCGTTTAATGATGCCCCACAGTTCTAACAGGATCCTAGTGGAGGCATTGATATTCGCGGAAGAAAGAGAAAAATCGTCAAGCGTTTTCGTTTGGTCGATAATGATCGAGCTACTAGGGATCCCGAGCGTTGGCAATTCAGTTATCGTACGGAACCCATGTTTAAGGTCATGGCAGTATCTCCCGCCAATTTATTGTTTAGATCTTCCAAGAGAGATGAAATCGATAGTAAGATCAACGTCCTACTGACGGCCAGAAATACCTTCAAGCAATTGCCCGATTTTTACCTTACTCAATACGTCAAGGAGGTCAAATCCAGAGTCAAGAAAGCATCAAAGACCAAGGTGACCAAGAGCAAAATGGTCAATAATATCTACTATTTTATCAGAAATATATTTTTGAACACTCCCCTGAGCCAGAGTTCAGATTGGAATCAAGAAATGGAAATGCGCTCTGATTTTTTTGCCAAGGTTTACGCGGAGGTTCTAAAGGAATATGACATTCCTTCTAGCATTGTCGTAGCCGTTCCTCCGGCCTATGGTACCTTGAAAGATGTGGTGAGTGAAAAGGAGATTGTCTATGGCGTTTATGTACCAACTACCAAACGTTCTTACTGGCCCGTCAATAGTTACAACAATCACGAAGATGGCTATCTCCCCCTCAATGGAGCAGAAGCTTACCAGATTACTTATAAGTCAGTTACCAAGAAGAATGCAGACTACAAAAAAGTTAGTATCCCTTCTTCAGAGATGGAAAACAATATCAGTAATACCAGCATGGACATCAACATTGCGGAGCAATTTGACGCCTTGAATATCGCCAGACAGTCCACCTTCAGTGGAACCTTTAAATCCAGATATGCCGCTGCTTTTTTGACCCACGAGTTGAACTATGTGAGCAAAGATTACGAAAAAATGTTTCCCAGCAAGGAGAAAAAGGGGAGAAACAAAAAAGTAAGGTCAAAACGCAAAAAAGAAAAGAAAGACGCGACCAAGGATCGAGCCAAGACTTTCAAAGAAAAACAGTTGGAAAGAGTAGAAGATTGGTTTAGCTCTGAATTCGAGATCAAAGACTTTAAAAATTTTGAATTGGTCCATACGGGACGAACCATAGAAAACAAACAATTGGAAGTCAAAGCAGAATACGCTACCGAAAAGCTGATTAGTAAGGCGGGGCCCAATTACATCGTTGAAGTTGGAAAATTGATTGGTGGCCAAGTAGCCCTGGAAGAAGAAGAAATAAAAGAACGCAAAAATAATATCCGATTTGGCTATGCCCGTGTTTTGAAAGCTCATATTCGCCTACAAATCCCCGAGGGATACAAGGCCGAAGGATTAGACAATCTAAAATACAGTGTTGATCATCCCAATGCGGCTTTTGTTTCAACTGCGGAAATGGAAGGCAATACACTCATTATTAAGACTTCAAAAGAGTATCGACAGGAAACGATTGATAAGGCCGAGTGGCCCAAAATAGTAGAAATGCTCGATGCCGCCTATGATTTTTCACAGGCCAAAATAGTGATCAAGAAAAAATAAAAAATAGGGCCAGATGCGATTCATCTGGCCCTATTTTTTTAGAGCAATAAGGGCTCCAACAATGAGGTCAATTATTCCTTCGTTTCCATCAGTTCCAGAAAGGCTTTGACCTTTTCATTGGGTACCGTAATGGCCAAATGGTAATGTTGTAGGCGCCATTGGCCATCCAGCTTTTCTATGACTCCAGAGCCGCGGCAGACGCCCATCCAAGTGTCTAAGGTTTCATTGAACCAGGCTACCTCCGTATTCTCGGCAAAATAGACGGCTCGTTCTAGTGGCTTAAAATCCCAGGCCTTTTCTCGATCAAAATACTTTTTTGACCATGCTTCAAAAGTTTTTTTATCCCAGCGCTCGCTAGCATCCGTGCCAATGTAGATCGCATCGGGGGCCATACTTCCAAAAAAAGAATTTTCATCGGCCTGGGCAGCAGCTCGGTGCCATTGGTCCATGAGCTCATCAATCTCGATCTTTGGATCTTTTTTACAATCGGTTCTTCTCCGGGTATCCGTAATGTGGATGATCTTCCAGCCCGCTTGGCCTTTAAACAGTTGGAAGGCATTGACGCCACAGTGAGAAAGTTGTGTCCCGCGGTAAAAGGTGTAGTCTGTCCAAACCGTTGCCAAACGATCATCAATGTTGACTTGGTACGACCAAATTTTTTCATCCCAAATTTCTTCATGCGGCGTACCTACCGCCTCGACAAAACCATCGACCGCACCTTCTTTTAATTGAGGCTGCCCATCCCGATCGGTAGACACTGATTGCATGGTAGCATGACTTGCAAAGAGAGAGCGGACCGCGGTACTGTCTCCTGCTCGCATTCCATCAAACAATTTTTGAATGGTTTGAATGACCAAAGTTTCCTCCGAATCTTGACCGTTGAGGGAGAGGGTACAAAATAGTAAGGCAATGAACAGCATTTTGTTGTGCATGACAAATTCGATTTTTTTGACCAAATGAATCGTTCGCAAGCGAGGCATTAGATAACGGTTTTAGTTTAAACATAACAAGTAGTCCAAAACAAATAGACCGATGTCGCTGCTCCAATAATAAGGAAGAATTCCAAAGCCAAAAAATATTTTCACAAAAACTACGCTTTTGAAAGGCAATGGGAGTGAGCAACAATGTAGTTGGGTTTCTGATTGAAAAGCTATATATTAGTTCTAGCATTTCCATTACATCAAAAGGAAAGATTAGACCAGCTCATGGTCAAGTCAATCAAAGACCATCTCCTTTTGATTGAAACAACTGGGAAAAGACATAGGAGCTTAAAAAATATTGACTCATATTAGACTTTATCACGGATGATATTGTAGGTAAGAAAATGGATCATTT
>JBCCSR010000477.1:0-5053 GCA_039199865.1 Bacteroidota bacterium | reverse complement strand
GTTGCCTCAATCCATACAAGTTTTGTAGTTGTTGGTTTTGGGAAAGAATACAATCCCGTCCAATGCTCTGAAGTTGAGAGAGTTCGTTGATGGAGGATAAATTTTTGTTCTGTGCCACAACAAAATCTCTGCTGATCCGGGTGATTTGAGATAGTCCTCCGAGCTGTTGTAGTTTACTGTTTTGCGCGATGAGTAAGTCTCCAAAGATGATGGAAATACGGTCTAATCCTTTGAGGTCCTCTAGGCAATCCTTTTGGTAGATGTGTAAAAATCCTTTAATGGTTTTAGTTGACACAAACCCTGAAGGTGGTCAATATCGGGACCATTGATGAGGACGCTTCCTTCAATTTCACTACAATTGGGATATTGACTTTGGAAAAGATCGATTTGTGCCTGGGTTTGGAAATGGATACTTGACTTGGGACAGTTGGCCTCGGCCTCTTGATTACGGTTTATCGTGTGATTTAAGAAAAGAAATAAGATGAATAAACCAATGAGTGCTAAATCAAATAATGACAGCTTGATTTTTTTCATTTTCGTTTTTTCTATGAACGGCTTTAAAACACTACGGTTTAACTTCGTGCTGTATTATCAAACAGTTCGGTGAGAGAGATAAATTGTATATTGCAAATATGGGACAAGCTTGTTCAAAACCCTATTCAAATCTTTATCTAAATGATGCGGGAGGGAATAAAAATGTTATCCCATGGTTGCACTAAAAAAGAGTTTTCATTTGTAAGAAATTGATTTACAGATGTTTCGTGGTTTTGCTGGGAGGAACACCAAATTCCTCCAGGAAAATCCTGGAAAAGTGGGGTAAGCTACTAAAACCAGTCGCCCATACGACTTCCGAGACGTTCAACTCCGTTGTTTCTAAAAGTGTTTTTGCCTTTTGGAGCCGATAGCTGCGTATAAATTGAGAAGGAGAGGTGTTGATGATCGCCTTCATTTTACGGAAGAGCTGGGAGCGGCTCATTCCTATTTTTTGGCATAAATGATTTAAGGAAAAGTCTTTGTCGGCATAATGTTTTTCTAAAATGTTCTCAACTTTTTGAATGAAGGCATGCTCAACTTGGAGTGATGCGGTGGGGAGGGAAGTCTCTTTTTCTAGTGCGTCAAAAGTGCTTGTAGCGGATTGTTTTGAAAAATATTGGACCAGCCTTTCTTGTCTTTTTAACAAGGATTGGAGTCGCACTAGCAGCTCTTCTTGGTGAAAGGGTTTGGACAAGTAGGCATCGGCTCCGCTTTTGAATCCATCAATTTTGGAGGCGGCATCCGCTTTGGCCGTTAAGAGAACGATGGGAATGTGGCTCGTTTTTTCGTCATGCTTCAATACTTTGCAAACTTCGTAGCCATCTTTTTCGGGCATCATGATATCGGAGATGATCAAATCAGGAATGCTTTGTAAGGCTTTTTCGATGCCAACTTTACCGTTATACGCTACCTCGATTTGATAGTGCGCGTCTAAGCAGGTTTTGAGATAAGTAACCAGGTCAGAATTGTCTTCAATTAGCAGTAGATCGGGTCGTCTGGGCACCAAGACATGGTCTTCAATTTTATCGATTCGTTTTTTGCTTGAGGCAAATTTGAAGGGAGAAAATTCCCCTTCCATGGAATTGATTGGCTTGGTTTCGGTTTCGGATAAATCGTCTTTGATTGGAAGTTGAACCCAAAAGGTGGTGCCTTCATCGAGCGTACTTTGGACCTCTATTTGCCCTTCCATCAAATCAATTAATTCTTTGGTGTGGGCCAAGCCAATGCCCGTTCCTTCTCTGTCTCTCGTGGTGGAGCCATCTACCTGAAAAAATCGATTAAAAATATGAGGGAGCTTTTCGGTGGGGATACCAATGCCAGTATCTTGAACTTTGATTTGTAAAAATGACTGCTTACTTTTTTGTAGGCGATCGACCTTGACGAAAATGCTTCCACCTGATCTGGTAAATTTCAGGGCATTGGAGATTAAGTTGATGATCACTTGTTGTAAAAGCGTAGGATCGAAATCCATTTTTAAAACTTCCTGGGTACTGGAAAACTTTAAAGCCAGGTTTTGCTGATTGGCATAGATTTGAAAAGAGGAGACGGTATAACTTAAAAATGGAAGCACATCTTTGTGTTGTAAATGAATTGGGTAAGCACCGTTTTTTAACTTTGATAAATCCAAAAGTTGATTGACCAAATGGAGCAAAGATTCCCCATTTTGCTCGATCAGCTGGGTTTGCGAAAGAAGCTTACTTTTGGCATTGCCTTCCGTCCTCAACGCATGTATGCCTTTTGCGACTTGGGTCGTCATCCCCAACATAACAGTTAATGGTGTTCTAAATTCATGCGTTAAATTTGTGAACAATCGACTTTTGAATGCATCCAAATCTTTCAGACGTTGCGCCTCTTTTTGTTCGAATTGGAATTGGCTTTCCAGGGCCAAACGGTATTTGATAAAACGATAAACTCCGTAAACTAGGCCACCTAAAAAGAAGGCATAAATGCAATAAGCCCAGCTCGTTTGCCACCAGGGAGGATACACTTTGATGGGAATGGCCAGTTCGTTGGGATTCCAATAGCCTTTGGCATCAAAGGCTTTGACTCGAAACACATAATCTCCCGCAGGAAGGTGATTGTATTTTGCAAAATTGTATTTAGATGGAGTTGACCAAATTTTATCATAACCTTCTAACAGATAGCTGAATTGATTTTTAGTGGATGTTCGATAATCGGTCAGACAAAATTCAAAGACCATCGATTTGTCTCCATGAAAATACTCCAATTGGTTGGTACTCCAATTCATTGCGTTGCTGAAAATGGAATCCAGTTTTTCATTGAAATGACTGATTGAGGATAACATGACTTTTCCAATGTTCTGTTGTTTCTGGTATTTTTGCATCAACTCTTGGGGATAAAATGCGTTGATGCCGCGTATCCCTCCAAAAAACAATTGCCCGTTTTTAGATTTGTAGGCTGAGATTCGATTGAACTCATTGTCGGACAAGCCATGTTCAACATAAAAATTAGTAAATGTTTCTTTGTCAATTTGAAAGCGGGATAAGCCTGAATTGGTCCCTAGCCAAAGACAGGAATCGCCCTCTGGTAAAATGCTTGCTACAAAGTTATGGGGCAAACCATTTTTGGTTTTGAATATTTTGGTACGCTTATTTTGAGCATTGAAAAATACAAAGCCTTCTTCCGTACCCAGCCAAACGTTGCCTTTTTCATCTTCGTAAATGGCATGAATGACCTCTTTTCCTACCGTTTTAAAATATTTTGTAAGCGTATTGTTTGAGATGTCGATAAAGAACAAACGATGTCTGTTGGCCACCCAAAGTCCATTCTTTTTTGTGCTGTAGTGCAAACAAGTGTTTTTGTCTACCTCTACGGGGATTTGAAATTTTTTCTCCCATTGTAGCTTTTCCGCATTGGCGTCATAAAACCAAATGTATTGTTCAAAGGCATTCCACCAATTCCCGGAAGCATCTTGTACCATTGCTCCTTCATCAGAATTGTAAGTGGGAAGTAGAGGGAAATTTGGATCTAACTGTCCAGTGCTAAGATTCAGTCGACGGCCACTATTCAACAGCAGATGACCATCGTGATAGCCCAAGCCAAAGGGCCCATATTGATTGAGGTGAGGAACAACATTTTGCGCCGTTTTTGTGGCGGGATTGATTTGAGAGATGCCGTAGTAAAAACTCGCGAAAATTTGGCCCTTTTCATTTTCTGTCATTCCTCTAAAACTACAAAAGCCTTCACATTCGGGGTCGGTAAAATAGGTGTCGAACAAAGATTGTTGGGGAATGACTTTTAAGATACCGAGTTGTTGGACACGCACCCAAACGATATTGGTTTGATCGCTAACCAATTGCAATAAGCTAGATCGATGAGAAATCAAATCAAAAAGTTCATCCTGATAATCATTTACTTTGCCGGTCGTTTTAGAATAAGAAACGAGTTTGCGATCGGTTCCACAGACCCAAAGATCGCCATTGGGCAATTCTAAAAGATCTTTAATTAAGGTATTGGCACATTTAGTATTGAGGTGTTGGTTGATTGGATGCGGTTCAAAATGTAAAGCGTTTTCTTTAAGATAATAGATTTCATTTTGGAAAACGAGGTACAAGACGTTATTGATCCCACTTTTAATCAAAGAATAATCTTTGGTGGTAGTAGGGGATGGGATTTTTTGCAACTGTTTTCCGTTTGCATTTATTTTGATGAAATGACTTTTGTCCAGGTTACGGTAGTACAGATTGCCTTTTGTATCGCTACTCAACCATGATCGATCTGGAAGCCCGATGGTATCGAGATCCGTTCGGTAGAATTTTCTTTTGAGGGTTCCTTCTTCCAGACTTAAAAAAGTAGTTTTTTGGGTGGACGGATCGAAGGCGGGAAAATAGATACTCCCATTGGGGGTCTCGTGGAAAATGAAATCTTTGAACAGCCTTTCCCTTTTTGCTAGTGCTGCTTTCAAATCCACAGGACGATTTTTTCCCGTATTGATACTGCGCAAATAAAATTTATCTTCTAGCCGATGGCAGATGTAATTTTCTGAAAACCAGGAGTTTTTGTAGTCTAGATAGTAGTCTTTCCAAGTAGTATCGCGTTCATTTATTTTGACAAAATCATATCCATCGTAGCGGTCGATACTCTGACCGGATATCCACAAGAAACCATTCTGGTCTTTCATGATTTTCCAGGGGTCCGTACTGGAAAGATGCTCGCTCGTTTGGAAAAATTCAATTTCTGCTTGCTGTGCCTTTAAGGAGTAGGAAAAACCAAGAAAAAGCAGCCATAACGATTTTTGCCTAAGGAGAGAAAAGGAAAAAAATAATGTTGTTTTGGTCATTATGCGTCCAGATTCAGGAGTGGATTAATTCTCCTAAGGAGCTTGATTTGTTTTTTACGAAAAAAGTAATCATTTGATTCTAAATGTAGAAAAAACATTGCTGTTACGTGGCAAAACTTTCCTTGTTGATTGGCAAAACCTCCTGTATTTATGTGCTAATTTCAAAAAAAAGAAGAGAACCTCCCCCAGAATGCTTAAATTGGTCTGAGGAAATATTCG
>JBCCSR010000476.1:0-5054 GCA_039199865.1 Bacteroidota bacterium | reverse complement strand
TTTGATGATCCGCTCGTCCCATAAAGTCGATGTTGCCATCCGGTAACCAGCGCCCCAGATCTCCAGTGCAATACAACCGATCCGATTCCCGCTTTCCAAAGGGATTGATCAGGAATTTTTGCTGTGTCAAATCTGGTCGATTGAGGTAAGCTCGGGCTACTCCTTTTCCACCAATGAAGATTTCTCCAATTGCTCCGAGGGAAACTTGCTCAAGTTTTTCATTTAGAATATAAATCTTTACCCCATCAATGGCTTTGCCAATCGGTACTTTTTCCCCAGTAAAATCTTCGGGCGTTAAGTAAATGCTCGCACCTACCGTCGCCTCCGTTGGGCCATATTGATTGAGCAGTTTGACGCCAGTCAACAAACGGTGATGGTTTTTAACCAACATCGGTGGACAGGCCTCCCCCGCCACACTCACTGATTCCAAACTTTGTAAATCCTTACGTTCTCCTTTGTCCAACAAGATGCTGTAAAGCGAAGCAAAAGTCAGCAAATGGGTAATTTGCTGCTCAGCAATAAAATGACTGAGTTGATGAATGTCTTTTTCCAAGCCTTCTTCAGCCATCACCAAAGTTCCACCATCCAATAAGGTCCAGTAAATCAACAATACTGCGCCATCGAAAGCAAAAGAATAGGCATACAGGAATCTTCCAACGGGATGTTGGACATAATTGATTTGTCCCGCAATCAGATTACAAACATTTCGGTGTTCGATCTGAACGCCTTTGGGTCGCCCGGTCGAACCTGAGGTGTAAATGGTGTAAATCAGATGATGCGCTTGCACAGCGGTCTGGACCGGGATGCTCGGTTCTTGTTCGATCAATTCCCAATCTTTATCTAGTGCAATAATTTCCAACTCTTCGACCACCGGCATTTGTTCAACCAGATGATCCTGAGTCAGTAGAATGGAAATACTGGCATCCTCTAACATCCACCGCAATCGATCCTTGGGGGAAGTGGGATCAAGTGGTAGATATGCTCCACCAGCCTTTAAAACCCCCAGTAGTCCAATGATCATTTCGAGAGAACGCTCAAGGGAAATGGCCACCAAAACTTCTGGACCTACCCCTTTTTTCTGAAGAAAGTGAGCCAATTGATTGGCTTTTTGATCTAATTGACGATAAGTAAGGATGGTTTGGCGATACACCAGGGCAGGGGCATCGGGTGTTGATTCGACCTGAAGCTCGAATAAGGTATGGATACACTGATTTGCTCCGTAGCGGACTTCTCTTTTTCCAGTCTGGTTCATAGTTTTCCGTATGCCAGTTTGTCCCGGTAGTCTCCAGGTTGAATTGGGTTTTAATATTGGCTACCGCGAACAGTGTTTGTATCACGTATGAGGGGGGGGACGTAAAATACGTGTGTCGAATTATCGTAAAAAGGTTTCGTTCCATCTGCTGATCGAACCAGAGTAGCAAGTTACGACAATTCCCAGAGTTATTCCTACCCTAAAGGGGGTAAATATTGTATAGTGGAATAGGGTAATTGCTGGGCGTTTTTCCTAGAAACGCAAAAGGAGAAGTAGGCGTTAAGCTAGGGCTGAAAACAGAAATGCAATCGACGAGGTCGATTGCATTTTATTAGTGGAGCTGCAGGGACTCGAACCCTGGTCCAGACAAAGCATCCGAGAGCTTTCTACATGTTTAGTCTTTGATTAAATTGTCGAGAAAAGACTAGCTTCAAAAACAGAGCTATGCCTTTTCCGTATCCTCTAAATTTTCACCTAGTAGACGAGGAGGGCCACGAGGCTAGCCTGAAGGGTTTGGTTGATGCGCGGCAGGCTGTGTATCAGGCGTCAAGTCAACGGCGCAAAGGCATTGTAATTCCTTGAATTACGCTGCCATGGCAAAACTACGGTTGCCAATTAAAAAGTGTTAATTACCATTTGTTAACGGAGTGAGCAATCTTGCTCCGACATGCTTACTAACAGAAATTCTTTCCTGTCGATTCCGGTCAGCCCCAAATTTTATAGTGAAAAGTACTTTTACTTTTCAATCTTTAATACTAACTGATTATCAAACGAAAAAGTTTCTTATTGATGCTTCGGTATTCCAATGAAAGCATTTTGAGACACTACAATTCGATTAATTCACAAGGAAGATGGGGCAAAAATAAAAAAATCGCTCAATATGCCGAAGCTTGAGCGATTCAGTTGAGAAATTCCAAAAAACTAAATAGAGCTAATTAATCACAAATTCTTTATGTACTTTGATGCCATCCGGCGTTTTGAGTTCCAAAATGTAGGTCCCTTCCCGGAAAACTTCAAGATTGATTTCGTAGATGGTATTGATGTCCAAGTCTCTGATATCATCGGTCATCATGAGTCGGTTGTCGCGTAAAATGTTTAGTTCGGAAAACTGATTGCCCAAACTGTTGAAGTCTACAAACAAGGTCGTATTTTCATAATCCGAATAAAAGATCTTTGAGAAACTGACAACGGCTTCTGAAGAGGTCTTAATCGGTTCTACTCCCCATTTGGGCGCTCCACTAGAGGCAAATAACTGAGTTACAAAAAATAAATTTAATAGCGTTAACTTGTTATGAAATTTCATGGTTATGTTGTTCCTATCTTAAAAGTAGTACGTATAAGGTTTAATCTCTTAAAAGGGGGAACTGAACAGGGAGAAAATGGGGAATAATTAAGTGGGAGTTGTTAGGGGAAATTCTCAGAAAGGGAATGTTTGAGAACACCGAAAGAAAGACAATTATCATGCCATAAGTAGTGGTCCTGTCACCGAAATATGCAAAATAAAATTTTCCCTAAATTCGAGTACAAATCTCCATTTTAATGCCACTTGTTTAAGGCTAAAAACTGGTATTTTAATCCCTATCAATATACAAACCACTGAATTTTTAGGACTTAGCATTTGAATAGGGAAAAGCTGCCCAATTTTATTTTATTTTTGTGAGGATAATCACATCTAATAGCGCGACAAATTCAAACCGGTTCGCCCTTTGTTTCTGATGGATAATTTTCAATGAAAGGAACAAAAAGAATCGATCCCTTTGGGCATGGAGTGCTAAGTCATTTAAAAGCAGCTCATTTAATGATGAAAATTGGTATTATTAGAGAAGAAAAAAATCCACCGGATTCTCGCGTTCCCCTCACGCCACAACAATGTGCCCAAATTCGGCAGACACAAAATATTGATTTGGTCGTCGAACCTTCCCCTAACCGATGTTACCAAGATGAAGAGTACCAAAAAGCAGGGGTTCCTCTACAGGAAGACCTCAGTGATCGGAACATATTGTTGGGGGTAAAGGAAGTACCGATCAAAAAATTACTTTCCAACAAAGACTATTTCTTCTTTTCTCATACCATAAAAAAGCAAGCCTACAATCGAAAACTATTATTGGCCATCCTCGAAAAGCACATTCGGCTACTGGACTACGAGGTACTTACCAATGAGAAGGGACAAAGGCTGATCGCTTTTGGTCGATTTGCCGGGATGGTGGGCGCGCACAATGGTTTGATGACCTATGGAAAAAGAACTGGTGCTTTTGACCTCCAAAGAATGAAGGACTGCTACGACTATGCCGAGGCCAAACAAATCTATCAAAATATGACTTGGCCCACGCTTCGAATTGTACTCACGGGGATGGGGCGTGTTGCCTCGGGTGCGGCGATGGTATTAAAAGATATGGGTATCCGACAAGTAACTCCAGAAGCCTATCTAGCCCAAGATTACAGTGAAGCTATTTTTACGCAGTTAGATTGTAAAGATTATGCTCGCCACAAAGGGGGGCAGGCTTTTGATCTACAACATTTTTTCCAACACCCCGGTGAATACCAAAGTATTTTTGCTCCATATGCCCAAAAAAGCGACATTATGATTAATGGCATTTATTGGGACAATCAGGCTCCAGCATTTTTTAGCCTAGCAGAAATGCAATCTCCTGGTTTTAATCTTCAAGTAATTGCCGATGTCACCTGCGATATTGCGCCGGTTTCTTCCATTCCTTCTACGCTACGCGCCAGCACCATTGCAAATCCAATTTTTGGCTTTGATCCCAATACTGGCCAAGAATGCCCTCCCTTTCAGCCCCATTCGGTGGATATGATGACCGTTGATAATTTGCCTAATGAGTTGCCGCGCGATGCCTCTGCTGCTTTTGGTGAACAGTTCATCTCACAAATTTTACCTGCCCTGATGGGCAAGGATGAAAGCGGAATATTGCAGCGAGCAACCATTGCTCAAGGAGGTCATTTGGGCCCTCATTTTACTTATTTACAAGACTATGTAGATGGCTAATTGAGCTTATTTTTTTGTCAATAATCCATTTTAACGGTCCGTTTCTTTTCTTTTTTTAGCTTTTTCACTGGGCTAAAGCGGTCAATTTCTTTACCAAATTAAAAGGGTTTATAATCTTTAAAATACTGATTATCAGTTGTAAAAATTTTCGATAGAGGACTTTTTTGTTGATCTTTCACTTCCAAACTTTACATTTCCGTCGACAAAAAGCGCGAATCCTCCAGCTATATTTACATTGTCAATGATCAGCAAATTCTCAAAAACAATTTTTTTAACATTTTAAGCTTTAAATCATGAAAAACAAGAAGCAAACGATCGAGCAGATCAAGAAAGCAACCAATCAAGAATTAATCAGTGCCTTGATGCTGAAAAATGTCAAAGGGGGAAGAGCACAACTTTGCTGCCCACCTCCTTACATCAACTAATCCTTGATTCTTTTTCGAGTCGTCTAAACTAGTCGACTCTTGTTGACAAAAGCCCGAATTACTTATTCAAGTAGTTCGGGCCTTTTTTAAGCCATCTATTTCCTACGATTGACCTGCTTCATTTGATCTTTCTTTGTTCAAGGATAAGCTCTTTTCGTCTAAAAAACAACAAATTCAAAATTTACAATCTACTGTTAAACAGCATATTACAAGATTAATAAATTACTTTTCACTGCTTTATACATTTCCAATTCCCAATTTTCTGTGTACAAAAATCGCTCCTCCTCAACTTATATTTACATTGTCATTAATTAGAAGCACTCTCAGTTCAAAAAAATTTACTAACACTTTAAGCTTCAAATCATGAAAAACA
>JBCCSR010000475.1:0-5062 GCA_039199865.1 Bacteroidota bacterium | reverse complement strand
TTGCTCAATCCCAATCGCAAACCGGGAATGACCAAAAACAAGCTGGTCAAGACGATAAAAACCACACTGAGTTTTGAATTGGAAATTCGACTACCCAATGCGGGAATCAATCCCGTTTTTTCATTGCCTTTTTCAAACTCAGGACCCGGTTCAAAGGTCATGACTACACCGGTCAATGCATCGTCAAATTCCTCATGACTGACATAGTATCTGCCCTGGGCGGGGTCACTCAGATAAACCCGCTTTTTGGTAAATCCTTCGAGGACCAGAAAGTGATTGAAGTTCCAAAAAACAATGCAAGGGGTTTGCATTTTCTTTAGATTTGCAATGGACTTCGAGTAGCCTTTGGCTTTCATACCAAGTGTTCTTGCGGCTTGCATGATGTTGGTGGCCTTTAAGCCATCACGAGATACTCCGCACAAGACGCGCAATTTTTCCAGTGGAACGTGTTTGCCGTGATATCCTAGGATGATGGCCAGTGAGGCCGCACCGCATTCCACCCCCTCCATTTGCAATATGGTGGGCGTTTTAACTGGCCGAGCGCATTTCTCAATTTTTGGTTTTTGATCCGCCATTTCGTAAGTTTTAGATCAGTGGGAAGAAGAGGATGATTAATACAGGTCGAAAAATTTCTTGAGGGCAGGAACTACCATCGTAATTGGAGGATCTTCTTTTACCGTAATTTTTCCCATACAGGAAGTACCGGCGTTGACCGTCACTTCAGGCCCTTTGGCTGAGGTCCAGCAAAAGCCGCTGAAGGAATTGGCATCTTTTTCAAAATCGACGTACACCTCAAAGGGAGCACCCATGGCCAGCAGGCCACGAACCAACTGATCATTTTTCATCATCGTCATCATTCCTTGCTGTGTAACGGGAAATTCTGAAACATAAGTAACTTTGGCTTTCATGTAACCATGTTCTTGAGGTTGTACCGTGGCCGGAACAACAAGAGCTTCCATTCCTACCTTGATCTTCTTTCCATCCTTGGAAGGAACGTAAAGGATTCCTCGAATTTTTCCATCGACTACCGCATCATTCTTGAGTTTGAATAGGGGAGTCCCCAATCCGACCACGATTCCATCATTGGTCAACACTTCGACCACTTGTCCGGAATGTGGGCTCTTGATATTGGTTTGGATATCGTAGCGTTCTTTGAGTTGCTCCAACCTTCTTTCTTCCTGGGCAATTCTTTGTTTGACAATCGTGGTTCGTTGTTTTAAATCGAAATCTACGTTGAGTTCTTGGGATGAAATTTGAACCAATTGCGCTTTCAAACTTTCAATTTGGTTTTGCGTACCTTCGATTTGCTGTTCGCTGCTAACGACCTGCGGGCGAGTGATGAGGCCTTTTTCTAACAACTCTTTTTCAATTTCTAGCTGTTGTTGCAAGAAGCTAAGATTCTTTTGGTTGGATTCAATTTGTTGTTGAATACTTAGCCTTTGTTGTTGAATCAATTCTCCTTGCAATCGGGTATCTTGTGAGCCAAAAGCGGTGAGTTGTTGCAACTCATAATTTCGTTCGGTCAAGGAGGCTTTGGCCTCTTCAATGGCTTGAAAAATTTCGGGTTGCTGAATTTCTGCAATGACATCTCCTTCATTGACCACATCGCCGCTGGCAACCTTCAATTCAACGAGCTGTCCTTGAGCGGTCGCAACCACGTCGTACACTTCTCCTCCCAAGAGTACCCCGGAGGCCGTGAGTTTGGTTTTGACTCTTCCCCAAAATCCCCAAGTGATTGCAGTGGTCAAGATTAAGGCAATGGTCACGAGGGCCAACCAAGCTCGGGGACTCGTAATTTTGATGAGCTGGTCTAACTTTTCTGGAGTGGATAGCTTTTCCAGCGCAGCTTTTCGAAAGAAACCAGGAGGCATAAGCAGTGATTTAAAGATTAAAAAATAAGTCAATAGGTAAATTGGAGCATTCCTGATTTTATTCAGGCAATTGGTAAAAAATAGCAGTATCCTGAAGCGCACTTGGCTCCTTCGTCGCGGGTAAAAGTGTTCCGGTTTCGTAACGTAAGTTCGCAATGCTTTGAGCCACTTGTTGTTGACTCTGAATGTAATCGAGTTGGGCAAAAGTCAGTCGCTCCTGAAATAAAATCAGGTTCAGTAGTGTAGTTAGGCCATTTTGAAATTTTACCTGTTCGTTCTTGAATACTTCTTCATAGTAGCGGAAACTTTGCGCTGACTTTTCCAAGGCCAGTATAGCATTCTGTAGATTGTTAAAAGCAATGCTGACATTGAGCTCTATATTGCGAATTTGATTGTTGAGAATCACCTGTCGATCAGAAATCGCTACTTTGCTATTGAGTAAGTTGGCTTCCGCAAAATTGTTGTTGATTGGAAAGAGGAAATTCAAACCCAAGCCCACCTGAACGTTTCGGCCTTCTCTGTTGACAAAAGGACTCAGAAAACGATGGGGACTGTTTCCAGCATCTGCTCCACCATAAGTGAGAAATCCGGTGAGATCCAACTGTGGCTTCTTATTGTTTTCGGCCAAAGACAAGAGGACTTCCAACGCATCTCTACTTTTGACCAAAGCCTTGAGGTCTGCCCGATGCTGATGGGCCAAATCCAAATATCGTTGGACCGCTAAGTCAGCGTGGTACTGCGTATCTTCGATCCTTGGAAAAGGATCTTTGGGTGTTTTGATCTGTTCGCTTTCCTGCTCATTCAAACCGATAAATCGCCCGAGGTTCTGTCGAGAATTGTACAACTGCTGTTCGGCGAGCAAACGCTGTCTTTCCTTGTTGGTCAGATCTGCTTTGACTTGTACCAGATCGCCAGCAGGTTTTTTCTCTGCATTCACCAAATCTTTGGTAACCGCAAGCACTTGGCGAATTCGACCTTCATTTTCCCGATAGATTTCCAATTGCTTGTGGTGACTCAAATATTGCCAGTAGGACTGGACAACATTGAGAAGCTCACCTGAGGTGATAAAGTTCAAATTGTATTCTTGACTTTCGATATCGATTTGCGCCGCTTTTTCGTTGGCCGTTGCGATCTGACGTCCTTTGCCTCTCATCAGAGGTTGACGAACCAAAAATCGGAGAGAAGTAAAATTATCGGATACATGAGCACCTACTTCTTCGTTGAATCTGTTGATTGGGAAATTATCTCCAATTCTCGAATAATCGAGCATGGCCGCAGCGGAAAAACCCGTACGGAAAGTTCGTTGCACCCCACTACTAAGGGTCAAAGTATTGGTATTGATCCTTTGATTGACAAAAGCATTTCTCGGATCGGGTTCAAAAAGATTGAGCGCATCTCGATTGAAAGCAAGATTGGCATTCAGTTGATAATCAAAAGTACTGGTTGCAATTTGCTTATTGGTCGTAAACTGCTTGATCGTCAACTGTTGTCTTAAGATGGTCGGATTTTTTTGTAAGCAAAGATTACTCAAATCTAACAACTTTCCTTCGATGGGATCGATGATGATCGAGGGAGATGGCTCAATTGAGTTTTGACCCACACCCAGCGCTACGATGCAGCTGAAACAACACAGGAGTAATATCCGTTTTAAGCCCATAATTATTGGATTTAAACTTCAGAAAATTTGTTTAAAATCATGCTAAAGCGAGCACCTGCCTGTGCTACTTTGTTGAGCACCTTAGTGTCAATTTCATCCAAGTCATCTTCGGGCAATCCATAACCGAGTCGTCCAATGGTTTTTCTAAGTCGTTCCGAAAGGAATAAGGTAATGGAATAGTAGAAGCGAGAAGCGAAATCGGGATCGCGATCTAGCTTTCGTTGCATCCGATGATAGTCGATGGCGTAAACTTTCGAAGTTTTGGTTGCCACAACGGAAGCGGAGGGGGGACGCGAATCGATGAAAGACATTTCTCCAACGATTTCTCCTGGTCCAATTTTCGCAATTTCATAATTCGAATTTGCTTCATCTATAATCAGGAAATTTCCCTCCAGTATGATGTAAATATTTTCAATTCCGTCACCTTGTTGAATCAACTTTTCCCCTTCGCGAATGATCTCCTTGTGACCATTGTTTATCATCCATTCAATATCCAGATCGTTGAGCTGCCCTAGGATAAATAAAACTCTTTTCATGGTTTTGTATATTTTATGAAAGACAAATTGATGTCTATGATGATTGCAATTTTCTGTTTGTCTTGACTCCTTTCAAAGGTGAGCCAAAAAACTTAGAGATTCCTGCCAACTATGCCGAGATTCCTGCCAAAAGCCAGGAGGTTTGGCGAGATTGTTCATCAAAAAATACTGTTTTTTTAGCCTTGGCAGCTTTGTTTGTTCTTTTGGCAGGAATCTCAGAAGTAAACTGTTGTATCTTACTATAAATATTATTCTTTATGATACTTTCAGGATTTTCTTCAAAACAACCGACCAAAGAAGTCAAACTCTTTTCCGAGCAGTTGTATCTTTTGATTTATCGCATGCAACGAAAAGGTTTGGAAGTCTTTTTGCTCAACTCTAAATCCAATTTGAAAGGACAATGGGGCTTGCCACAAGGTCGATTGAACAACACACTTCCGAAAGGGCAATGTTCGGGATGGATTGCACTCGATCCAGTAAGCAACCAGCTGGTGATGGAAAATGCCATGGCCGTGGAATGCGATTGGCACGACCTGATTTGTCTCCAACAATTGTTAAAAGAGGAACAATTGATGACTAGAGGCAAAGTAAGTGCTGTAGAACAAGGCAAGTATTTTTTACTCAAAGAGGCATTCAAACAAATTCTTCCTCATCAATATGCCTTTCTAAAAGAATTAAAAGAAATCATTACTGTACGGAATTTGATTCGGTACATTTAAAACGCTCATTGTAGGATAGACTCCATATAGTTAGTTTAGATTTTATTCCGGATTGTTCCAACAATCCGGTTTTTTTTTGCTGAACCCAATTTGTCTTCCTTGGGATAAAGCATGAAAAAAATAGCCCTGTTTGACACTTTCGTCAAACAGGGTGTACAGAGCTTTAAAAATGGGTGCAAAATCCGCTTCGATTTAGTTCATTTTTGAGAGTGGATTGTTCTTAACCATATCTATCTGAGGAAGGGCTCCCTTCAATCGACATGTATTCTTTGATTGAAG
>JBCCSR010000474.1:0-5070 GCA_039199865.1 Bacteroidota bacterium | reverse complement strand
TACCTTTAAGCCAAATTAAAGATAACTAATATGATCGCAATAGTTGATAGTGGTTCTACCAAAGCAGATTGGAGGTTTGTCGGTCCCGAGGGGGAGCAAACCAGCATTAGTACCATGGGTTTCAATCCATTTTTTCACGAACCTACTCAAATCAGTTCTGAGCTGCTGAGTGCCTTCCCAACAGAGTTGGCACTTGAGGAGGTAAAAAGTGTTCATTATTATGGTGCGGGCTGTTCTGATGCCTACAGGTGCTCGATTGTAGCGGAAGGCTTGAAGAAAGTTTTCCCCGAGGCAAACATTATAGTAGAGCACGATATTTTGGCTTCTGCTCGTGCCACTTGTGGAGATCATCCCGGCATTGCCTGTATTTTGGGGACGGGTTCCAACTCTTGCGCTTACAACGGAGTAAGCATCTCAGATAATGTGACCAACTTGGGATTTCTATTGGGCGATGAGGGAAGTGGGACGCATCTTGGTAAAATGCTGATCCGGGGCTACTTTTATCGAGAATTGCCCGAAGAAATCAAAGCAGAGTTCGACGCGACCTATTCGTTCAGTAAAAGAGATTTTCTCAATAAAGTCTACAACAATGAATCTGCCAACGTATATTTGGCTTCCTTTTCTCGCTTTATGTCGAACCATAAGGACCATTTGTACATTCAACATTTGGTGAGTCAATCTTTTGGTGAATTCATTAAGCGACACGTTAGAAAATACAAAAACCACAATGTACTGCCCATTCACTTTGTGGGCTCAGTAGCCTACCATTTTTCGGATATCCTAGAAATGGTTTTGGCAGAGCGAAATTTAAAGATGGGCATTGTAATTAAAAAACCGATTGACAATCTAGTCAATTACCATTTAGAACGAGAAAAAGCGTTTATTCGCAAATAAAAATGGGTAAAGACAATAAACGACTTGCTGTACTGACCTCAGGTGGAGATGCGCCCGGAATGAATGCAGCCATCAGAGCTGTAGTCAGAACGGCGACCTATCACGATCTACACATTTACGGAATTCGTAGAGGGTACGAAGGCATGATTGCCGGAGATATATCGCGATTGGAAACTAGGGCGGTGGGCAACATTATGCATCGTGGTGGTACCATTCTCAAAACAGCGAGAAGTAAAGCCTTCCTTACGGAGCAAGGACGCAAACAAGCCTACGAATCGCTCCAAGCGCATGATATTGACGGCCTCATCACCATTGGAGGAAACGGAACTTTTACCGGAGCCAAGGTTTTTTCAAAAGAGTTTGATATCCCAATTATTGGCATTCCAGGAACCATTGACAATGATCTTTACGGAACCGATTACACCATTGGTTTTGATACTGCTGTCAATACCGCGATCGAGGCGGTCGACCGGATTCGCGATACGGCTGATTCCCACAACCGCTTATTCTTTGTAGAAGTCATGGGACGACATGCTGGGTTTATTGCGCTCAACACGGGAATAGCCAGTGGAGCCAGTGGCATTATGATTCCCGAAACCAAAATTGATGCGGAAGAGCTGGTTTCCATGCTCAAAAAGGGAGCCAAGCGTAACAAACTGTTTAGCCTCGTCATCGTCGCAGAAGGCAATCAAAACGGAGGAGCCAGCGAATTGGCAGAGATCATCAAAGAAAAATTTGATTACTACGATACCAAAGTGACCATCATCGGACATTTGCAAAGAGGTGGCGCCCCTTCTGGCTTTGACCGTGTACTTGCCAGTCGACTTGGCTTTATGGCCGTTGAAGGCCTACTGGCAGGTAAAAAGGACGTGATGGTCGGCATGAGAAAGAGTCAAATCGTGTATACTCGACTAGCCGATGCCATCAAAAAGGTGAAGGCACCAGATCCTGACTTGGTTCGCATGGCAGAAATCTTGGCCCTCTAGTGCAAACTATTCTTTCAATATAAATCCTTTTTGTCGACGTCCGAGCAGTTCTAGCTCATAGGCATACACGGCCTTGGGTAGATCGTAAATTCGAATGCTTTTTTTGCGAAAGCCCCGATGATTCCACGTTTTCGAGTAGACTTCACTCCCTCCTTTATCGTACAAATTCAATACGGCCTTCCCCTCTGGAATATGACTCAGGTCTAGGTCGATATTGCGGTCAAAAGTAGCGGGGAAACGCGTAATGTCGTATTCTTGCCGCCCTGTTTCCACTTGAACGGGACGATCGTGTAAATACGCAATGCTTTTGCGAAACAGTGCCAGTCGAGTCGTCTCTTTTGCCACCATCTCTAGGGGGAAAGCGAAATGTACTAACCCGTATTCTCCTCGATAAACCACGGCAGCAGTTTTACCATTTTTGTACGTCAATCCCTTCTTTCCACCCTTGGTTGGCAGAATAAAATCAGGAGAACTCACGGGGTAGGCATGATGATTATCGGGCCCAAATTTACCATCGATGCCTCGAAAAATACTAGAGGAAGGGGCATAAAAACTTCCTGCCAATGCATTGTCGCCCACATATTTTGCTTTGAGATATTCCCGAAAAAAGCGAGTGCCATTTTTCTTATGATCCAGTTCGTAGGCCAATTCCGATCCCGAAATGATCAAGTTTCCTCCTCCATCCAAATAATTGCTCAGCAACTTTTGCTCTACTTTATCCAGGGTTTGATTTTGCACCGATTCCTTACCCAAAAACCAGTCGACACCATCATATCGATTGATGGCCAGGGCCCCATCTCTCACCGCCTCATTGGTCGCCGCATCAAAAGCTATGTTACAAGCCCCCAATGCTTCAGCGTGGGGGATGATGTAATCATAATTGTTCATCTGCTCCAAAAACAAACGCCGATGCTTTCCGATAGGTGCGTAAGCAGGTTTGTACTCCGTATCCATAATCGCCATCGTGCGATCCAGCCGATCAAATCCATCGACAATCAAGTATTTTTCGGTACTTCCTCTGGTTGGCGTTCTCACTGCAATGACAGAAGAAGGTAAAGATTCGCCGCCATCATTAATGGCGGTCACTTGAAAATAGTAAGTCGTTCCCGGAAGGAGATCTTTGAAGGTCACTTCCGTCCCTTTACAATAATAACCTTTGGAAAACCCTTTTCCATTACGACTCTCATACACTCGATATTCACTAGCACGGTGACCATAAACGCCTCCACTTGGCGGTACTTTCCAGGACAAACGAATTTCCCCCTTCTTGGTATTCTGAGCCAGTAGATGGGTAGGAGGCTCGGGTAAAAATACGGGACGACGACCTTGCTTTTTGGCAAAATACCGAACGATCCCTTTGTAAATTGCTCTGGCATTCAGTTGTCGAAAACCAGGGCTACTCAATGCTTTAGCATCCTGCCGATGATCGTGAAAAGCCATTTCTAGTAAAACACCGGGCATGGTTCGCAGGCCACGAAGCTCCCCAAAATCAGCTGCTTTTTTGCCTCGATCTTTCCAATTCCGATCCCAGGCTTGTCGCAAATCCCCCACCAGTTCATCATGTATCGCACTTCGTAAAGATCGACTCCCCTGAATAGGTCGATAGGCATGAATGTAGGATTCCGTTCCCGAAGTTCCTGGAGTTGCACTCGCATTGCTGTGTAAAGACAAATAGATGGCATTTCGCCGCTCTTCCTTCGTCCCCTTAGACAACTCCCACTCCGCATAACGTGGACGGATGGTCACATCATTCATACAACGAGGGAAGCCCTGATAAACCGCGTAGTATTTTGCAGCCTCCTCATAACGCGGCTCACCGCTGGACTTCCCGTAAAAGCAATCTGGAATATTTCCTTTCCCTCCACCAAATCGAACGGCATCAGCAATTACTGCTTGTCCTTTCTCCTCTGATTCATTGATCAATTCTACTTTTCCATTTACTCCTTTTTCAAAATAAAATTGTCCTAAATACACCCAGGTACTTCCGTGTACCTCCTGGTTGATACAAACCACAGACTCCCCTCCCGCATGATGGATCACGTATCTAGCATCAACCGTTCGGTTGTCTCCACTGACATAATGCACCGATACCCAATATTTCCCCGATTCTGGAACAGCCGCTCGATAAATGGCCTTTGCGTTGGCGCGTTTCCGAGTGATGGCATAACGATAAGTTCGCCCATTATAGCCTTTGGTTGGACTGGTGATCCATTTCCCCTCCTCTCGATAATTGGGTTTGCCTTGGTCATTGTCAATGATTACTTCATGGGTATTCATATCCCTTTCTCGCACCGTCCAAACATTTGCTCCAGCATTGTACAGGTATTTGAGCAAGTGATAATTGACCGTTTCAATGGTCACAAAATCTTCGACCAGTCCATGTGAATTGTGTCGTTGCGTTTTAAATGTTTTTTTACGTTTGTGATACTGCCAACCGTGGCCTGCACTGAGCCAAACCGTCTTGCCCGTCAGCAAACCTCGGGGTTGCGCTTCTCCCTCCAATCGCTCCGTTCTCCGCAAAAGTTTGCCCTTTTTTGCCGGTGCATTGTCTAGATTTTTTACAATCTCGTTGGAAGTAATTGGAAAGTGTTCCAAAAAATCAGATAGGGGTTTGAAAGTCCCAGCTTCATTTTGGGCCAGTAGAAAAAAACGGAGATAGCCCTCCTCCGAAATACAGGCAGCAAAATGTTCTATCCATTCATCGTAGAGGACTTCATCAAAGTCGGCTTTTAACCACTTAGGGGGAATACTTAAAAATAATTTTAGGGATTGATCGTCCTCCTCAAGATTGATTAAGCGAGTTCCAGGAGGCATCAAGGCTTCCTCCTCAGTTTGTAAATGCAAGAGCTGATCTTGAATTTTTTGAAATAAAGAAGCAGTTTGCGCACTCAGAAAAATTGGCATCCAAGCCAAGAATAGGGGCAGTAGGATTTTCATGTAGCAGTTCACTTTTTACCGTCCCATTACATCCGAAAATGGGATGAATGGTCAACAGGGTGATCGATAAATAAGGTAAATAGTGTAGAGGTCTACGATGAAATTGAAACGGTTTTAAACGGTACTGTGGAATTGAGAGAAAAGCTGGTTTGTTAATTTGCTGTATAAAACTGCCAGATGGATTCGCTTATTGTCTGCACCAACAAATTCGGCTAAATTTTAACGATTTATTTTTCAACTGACTCTCATCGAT
>JBCCSR010000473.1:0-5072 GCA_039199865.1 Bacteroidota bacterium | reverse complement strand
TGGCCTTTTAGCAAAAAAATCAAAGCACATTGTCACTTCAATGAATTGTTGGTTCGACAAATTCTGAAAATTGAACAAAAATCAGTTTTTCTCGATTCCTCCAAAGTGATCGATCATGCTTTACTCCTATCGCTCATCGACAGTTTTGATTTTTACATCATCTGGCTTTCTCGCGATCCCAGGGCGCAATCTCATTCTGCCCTCAAATACAATCCTTGGAGCATTGAGGAAGCTGCCAGGCGATGGAAAAAAGAAATGGCCGTTAACGAAAAAATTTTGAAAAAGGCCAATATCAAATACCTCCCCTTGCAATACGAAGCACTTTGTAAAAATCCCAAAAAGGAAATGACGCGATTGCTCCAATTTGTGGGACTCGATGCCAATCTCTTCTCTTTGGACTTTCGAGAAAAAGAGCAACACATTATGGGCAATGCCAGCATGCGATTGGGAAAAGATCGAAAAATCGTTGAGCGCAAGGACTGGATGGAAAAGCTCAGCCAAGATCAGATCAAAACCATAGAAACCATTACCGCCGATTACCGGCATTACTATGCAGCTACAGATTAGTTACAACAACTTCCTCCATTTTCTTTTTTGTGCCTTTGCCTTCCTCATCCCCTTCGAGCACGTGCTCGAAGTCTATTTTGGTATTGAAACGGTATTGAAACCCTATCGAGTAGCCGCCCTGATGATTATTGGTTTATTCTTGTTGCGCATCTTACGAACCGGACGTTTTGAACTGCGTAAAGATTTTCGACAAGACTTTTTCCTGTATTTTCTGTTTTTGTATGGAATCATCATTACCATGTTTCAGATTTTTCTCAACGAATTTTCGAGTAAGCATTTTTACAATGATTCGATACAGTATTTTCTGTATTTGGCAGTCTTCTTTGTCCTAAAAAATACGCCTCTAAATTTAGCTCAAATCACACGCATCATCTGGTGGATGTTTGCCGGTATTTTCCTCAATACCTTGTATTTGTTCAATAACTTCTATTTTCTACAAAATTACGAGCGGCAATCTGGCTTTATGGACAATCCCAATTATGTCGCCATCAGTATTGTGATTGCCATTACTTTTGTGGTTTTACAATTGAGCAATGTCCGTTCCCTGTTGTTGAGGTTTTTGCTTTTGGGATTGATTGTATTTCTTTTGTTGATGTTGGTCATTGCTGGAAGTCGAACGGGCTTCGCTATTTTCGTCATCGTCGGTATTTTTCTTTTGCTCTTTGCCAGCTGGGGAAAAAGGCTCATTATTTTTTCGGCAATGACGCTTTTGTTTCTCGTTTATACTGGGCAAAGCGATGCCTTTGATTTTGGCGCCCCCCTCATTTTGTTCGATCGTCTAAATAAGATTGAATCAACAGAAGATACTCGTTTTCATTTGTGGCGGGGGGCTTACAAAGCGGTCTTATCCTCTAACTTTGCGGGACTGGGAATCGGGCAATTCAAAACGCGTTTTAGAGAATTTTACTTAACCATTCATGAGGATACCATTTATGAAAACGTCAATCGGGGCGGGCACTTATCGGCGCACAGTGATTATGTTGCCATTACGGTGACCTATGGCCTCATTGGCTTATTTTGCTATCTCCTATTTTTATATCGTTCAATGATTTATGCTTTTGGCAATGTTTTTCGAACCCGTATCGGCCAACTGGGTGTACATCATCAATTCTGTTTGATGACCCTAATTACCTTGGCTGTTTTTGGGATTACTTCGGAAAATTTTAATAGTGCCATCTACTGGATGTCCCTAGCCATTTCTACAAAAATAATTTCTTGATGAAAACATTACTTGTCACCGGTTCATCTGGTTTGATTGGTTCAGAAGTCGTTCGCTATTTCGACCAAAGAGGTTGGAAGGTCTACGGTGTGGATAATAACATGCGTGCTGATTTTTTTGGTCCAAAGGGGGATACCCGTTGGGCACAGCATCAGTTGTCTCAGCAGTGTCAACAATTTGAACATATTGAATTGGACATGCGCAACCGCAAGGACATCCTTGATTTGATCAAAAGGCTACGCCCCGATTATATCTGCCATACTGCAGCACAACCGAGTCATGACTTGGCTGCTAGTCGCCCTTTCGATGATTTTGATGTCAATGCAGTAGGCACGCTAAATCTGTTGGAAGCCTGTCGGCAGTACTGCCCCGAATCTCCCTTTGCCCACATGAGCACCAACAAAGTCTATGGCGATGCGCCCAATCAACTCCACCTGATCGAAAAAGAAAAACGTTGGGAATTTGGCGATGAACAATACTACAATGGGATCAAAGAATCTTTCTCCATTGATCAATCAAAGCATTCCCTTTTTGGTGCCTCGAAAGTCGCTGCGGATATCATGGTACAAGAGTACGGCCGCTATTTCAACATGCCTACCTGTGCACTGCGTGGGGGATGCTTGACGGGGCCCAATCATTCGGGAGTAGAGCTACACGGTTTTTTGAGTTACCTCATTAAAGTGAATCTGAGTGGAGAAGAGTATACCATTTTTGGATACAAAGGCAAACAGGTAAGGGACAATATTCATTCCTACGATGTGGCAAGATTTATGGAGGCTTTCTTTGCGGCACCACGCATTGGAGAAGTGTACAATATTGGAGGAGGACGTGCCAATTCAACATCCATCCTAGAAGCCTTTGAACGAGTAGAAAACATTAGTGGCAAAAAAATGCGCTATCAATACAGCGACCAAAACCGTTCGGGTGATCACATTTGCTATATCTCAGATCTATCCAAGATGAAAGCGCATTATCCCAATTGGGACATCAGCAAAAATTTACAAGACGTTTTTGAGGAGATCGTAGAGAGTTGGGAAAAACGACTGGTTAGCTAAAACACCATTTCCCTCAAGACCACCACCACATGAGTCCACAACATTCGTCCATTACTCCTATCTTTTCTTTGGGTGCTCCTCGAAGTGGAACGACTTGGCTAGGAAATATTTTGAAATACAATTTCCTCATTCAATCGCCCAACCATCCCCTTCACTATGGCGTTTTGGAAAGTAATGTATTTAAGATTCATGACTATTTTGGCGATTTCTCAAAAACACTCGACTACATCCGTTTTCTTGAACTCTTTAGCAACTCCGATTTTTTTCTGCTCAGTGGACTAGACAAAAGCCATTTTTACCATAAAAAACCAGCAGACTTTTACGCTTTCTTTTTGGAGTTAATGGACCAATACGCCATCAAACAAGGAAAGGCAACTTGGACTACCAAATTGGACCCCTTTTTCTATCTATATCCTGAAGAGTTAAATCGATTTCTGGATCTCGTTTATGCTCGCTACGATCAAGTAAAATTAGTGGCGATCCAGCGGCCTTTTCAGCAATACCTCAAATCGTATGTTCACGTCAGTGGACCGTCTTTTCAACAAAGGGCCTCAACATTAGGGAATGCTCTGGCCCCTTTTCTCGGAGCAGCAAGGTACTACATTTACAATGCAAGCATCCAGCAGCTCCTCAGAGAGAAAGACGGTTTGTTCTTGGCATTTGATGAACTCAAACTAGGCGCTACAACCATCCAAAAGATAGCAGATTATCTTGCAATCAAAGCCGATAACCTCGATGCCATCCCTTTAAAAACAAATACTTCCTTTTCCAACAATAAGAGAAGCGATCAGAAAGTTAAGTTTGGTAACTTAGCAAAGATCATTTTTCAAAATGCGCACTGGTTAGGCAAACTGCTTATCCAGACTTATGAGCGGTTCAAAGCCAAACGACACCCCCTGACTTACAGATTAATCCGAGCACAATACTTTCAAGAAGAGTTGATCGAAGAGCTGAGTACAAATAATGACATCCATTTAGTAGAATCTATTAAAAACAAATCATTTTAATATGTTTCAGTTGCTTTCCCGATCGACGCTTTTTATCTTTTTCCTAGCGACAGTTGCTTGTACGTCTACCAAACCAAGTCTATCCAGTGAGCTCCAAAACTGTTTGCCACAGGGTGGCTTGATTACAGCAAACAGCGTGGTCTTTCCCAAAGAAGAATGTGTAGAGTGTAAGGAAGTTTCCAAGCAGCTCGATCGCCATTTGAATGCCCATGCTTCGCTCGAAATTGATCCGGGAAGCTATGATTCCTGGCAGGAATGTTTGAATCAAAATGACAACATTCAAACTTTTTTCTTGGCCCCAGGCAACTATACAAAATGGGGCACCCTCAACCTAAATGGTCAATCTAACATCACTTTTAGCAACAAAGAAAATCGTAAATTTTCGAAAACGCAGCATGCTTGGCATCCCGTCCAACTCCCCCCATCTCAACAAGTCATTTTGGAAAACTTCATCCTGATCAATTGCCAAAATGTTTTGCTCAACGGAATCTCTTTTGCGGGGCAGACTTATCATCAAATTGTAGCATTAACGGGTGGCTGGCAAAATAAGATTGAAGGAGGTAAAGGCAATATTGTCAACAAATGCTTCATCAAAGATGTCTTTCGAGGGAGTGGAATCCGTTTAAAAAACACGGATAACAACGTGGTCCTCAACTCGGTTTTGGAACAAACCAACCCCGCACTAACGGGTGACAATGTGGCGGTCCTAATCAGTGCTGATGGAGACAAAGTCTCGCGAGGAAACAAGATCTTGAACAATGAGATTCGCAACTGGAACGATGGTTTTATGCTGGGCTTTAGTCGCCCCAAAAAAAACAAGGCCAGAAAAAGATCTACCCACCAAACGGGAGAATGCCCAGCTACTTTATTTGCCTACAATTCCATCTATCTCACCCCAGCTTTCCATCAAGATAATGGAGCAAAAGCGTTTGCGGAAAATGCGATAGACCTGAAAAATGGCACCTCTTCTTCTCGTCAGGAAGATAAAATCCGTTTGTTTAAAAATAAGATTTGGGGATTTCGTTCTTCGGTAAAAAAATGGTCCAGTGGAAGTCCTGGTGCCGGCATTGCTTTGCATGTCAATGCTTCCAATATCGAAGTAACTGACAACATCATTTTTGATGTTCCCCTGGGCATTAGCATTCGATCGAATGCTGTAAAACACAAGGGAGCAAAAACGGAAAACATCTTAATCCGCAACAATTTATTTAGCGAGATCAAATC
>JBCCSR010000472.1:0-5073 GCA_039199865.1 Bacteroidota bacterium | reverse complement strand
TTTCAACCGCCAAAATGTAATTCAATTGCTGGAAATTCATAGGCTCACTTCATTTAGTTGCTGGGCTCGTGCAAAGATAAGCTATTTTTACCCCATCAATTGATATTCGTAAATAATACCAATAGCTATCAGGAGTTGTCTTGTACATCATTTAATACTTGTCCACCGCAAAGGTAAATAATAATATCCCATAAATTCGGGTAAAGAGACCCTGTTCTCCTTGGCCCAGGAGATAGCGCTGAAGTCTCAGTCGAGGATCGTGGAAAGGCTAGACAAGCCCTTATCCGACGGAGTAGTTGATATTCAATAAATAGTTAAGATGATCATTTGTCTTGTTACGAATGGAGGAAAAAAAGGATTTGTCTAGCCTTCATTTGTGCTATCTTAAAGCAGACCTTCCAATACGGGAAAAAGCCCCTCTCAAGCCGACAATAAAGTCCAACCTAAACAAAATTTTCACAAGGCAGCATCAATCTACCGCTTTGATCCCGAGGATGAACCATGATGGCCATGACCAATAACAATAATCTGCTACTGGGTTTCCTTTTCCTGGCGTCAGTTGCGTCTGGACAAGATCTTCATTTGTCTCACATTCATGCCTCTCCAGTCGCTTTGAATCCATCAACGGTGGGACTTTTTGAGGGAAAAGTTCGAGTGGTGGCGAACATTCGTTCGCAGTGGAATACGATTACCAAGGGATACAAAACGATGATTGCTTCGACGGATATGAAAGTCGTTCGCCTAAAGAAAAATGACCATCTCTCTGCCGCATTTACCATCTCGGCGGATCAAGCTGGGGATCTCAATTTGACGAATGCTGCCTTTGGTGGGGCCATTTCTTACCTCAAAGGATTTGATTACGGAGGAAAAAATTGGTTGGCTTTTGGAGGACAAATTAGTCACGTGGGAAGCCATTATGATCATTCTGAGATTCGATCCATCGAGGCCATCAGAGATTACAGAGCGAGTTTTAACACTCGGAGGACTTATTGGGATCTTTCCGTAGGAATGTCCTGGTATTATCGTCCGAATCGATTTGAGCTTTTTTACCTTGGCCTTGCCGTTCATCATTTGAATCAACCCCAAGTATCTTTTCAGATCGGTAATCCTTCTCCAAACGGAGTACTGCTTTATCGTCGATTGGTGCTTCACTCTGGAGCTAGTTTTCGCTTATCTCGCCAGCTGACCCTCAAACCCAGTGTATTGTTTATGGATCAAGGACCTCATCGAGAATGGACCATGGGCAGTTTTTTTCGTTACAAAACCCATCGAGGTGGATTCAAAAAAAGTACGCTCTCTTTCGTATATCTCGGTCTTTGGTTGCGTACTTTTTTGCAGCCCCATCTCGGTGGTTTAGATGCGATTGTGGCTTCTTTGCGTTACGATTATCACCGAATGAAAATTACTTTTTCCTATGACATTAATATTTCTGCTTTGAGGGCAGTCAGTCATGGACGCGGAGCTTTGGAAGTTTCTTTTATCTGTACTTTTGATTGGAAAAAGCCAAAGTCTTACAAAGTAAAGTGTCCGGTATTGTAAGCGACATCTATCGAAAAAAGGCTATCTTCGTTGTGGCTTTAAATTGATGATCATGAAAAAAATGGTTTATTTACTCCCCCTGCTCTTTTCCCTAGCTTGTTCGAATACCAATGTCCAGGAAGAATTGGAACAGGCCTATAAGGATTTAGCTGCTGCCCGTGCGACCAACGAATATCTAAAAGCCCAGATGGAACCCGAAGGTGAGTTGGTTCACGTCGTTTTTTTTAAATTAAAAACAGATAACGATCCAGCCAGCCATATCGCTGCAATCAAAAAGCTGGAAGCCATCGAGGTCGTTAATGACTTACAAGTCGGTTCATTTAAAGATCTGGATGATGCCAGAGCCTTATCGACTTACGACTTGATGATGGAAATGTCTTTTGCTACAGTGGAAGATTACCAAACTTATCAGGCACATCCCATTCATTTGGCCTTGAAGGAAATGGCCAAGTCGGTTTTGGCGGCTCCTCCTGCGACCTATGATTATTTGAAACGGTAGTCGTCCGTTGGTCAACTGATGATGCTTATGAGCCAAGACTCCTCCTCCCCAAATCAAAAATTGCTGAAGGCCATCGGTCCCGGACTACTCTTTGCGAGTTCTGCCATCGGTACTTCTCATTTGGTATTGGCGACGCGAGCCGGTGCGCATCACGGCATGGTTTATTTTTGGATCATTATCGCTGCATTGATTTTGAAATATCCCTTTTACGAATTTGGGCCTCGCTATGCCAATGCGACGGGATACAGTTTGCTCAGAGGCTACAAGGCCCAGGGCCAATGGGCCGTCCTTTTGTTTATGATGGTCATTACGATCAACATGTTTGCCGTGATCGGAGCAATTGGAGCGGTGAGTGCAGGCTTATTGGCAAGTCTTTTTGGTGTACAATGGCTTTCGGTGCCCCTTCTGTCGGGATGGATTATCGGGCTGTCCGTCCTATTCTTGTTGTTGGGAGGATACCAAACGTTAGATCGATTGATCAAGGGCATTTCCTGCGTATTGTTGTTGACGGTCTTGATCGCTTTTTTTGCGGTATTGATGAAAGGACCAGTGGCTCCTCTGGATCATTTTGAGGGGCCTCCTTTGTTGGAAGGAACCGGACTGGCTCTGCTGATTAGTCTACTCGGTTGGATGCCCGCCGGAATGGAAGCCTCCACGATGAGTAGTATTTGGACGGTAGAAAAAATGCATGCCACCCGATATCATCCTCAATTGAAGGAAAGTTTATTTGACTTTAATTTGGGTTATGTCTTTACTCTTTTGTTGGCCGTCTTGTTTATGACCATTGGCGCCTTTACCGTCTACGGTACCGGAGAACGGTTGGAGGGGAATGCCACTCAGTTTTCTCAGCAACTCCTCAACGTCTTTGTACAAAATTTAGGAAACTGGTCTTACTACATTATTGCCATTGCTGCTTTTGGAACGATCTACGGAACCCTCATTGCCGTCTTGGATGCTTTTCCCAGATGTTTTGTCCGAGGCCTTCGCGTTATGAAATACGAGACTTGTGAAAAGAACGAGGAGCAGATCAATTTTTTGGAAAAAACTTATCGGTGGACCGTCATCATCGTAGGCTTGGGAGGCTTTGCCTTATTTTATTTTTCGACGACCAGTATGCTGCAATTGTTGCAATATGTCACCATCCTTTCTTTCTTGTTGAGTCCAATTATTGCCTTTATTAATTTGCGTGCGGTGACTAGCGATGCCGTTCCCACCACCCATCGCCCCTCTGCAGCAATGATGGGATTGGCTTATCTAGGACTCTTTGCTTTGCTGGCTTGTGCGCTGTATTATTTGGTAGGTTTGTTTTGATGGTGTTTCCGCTTGCTTATCAATATCCTTGCGTTAAGGAAGAGGTGAATTTTACTTTTTTGCCTATTCATTGATCCAAACCAAACTTTGCTTGACTATTTTTAGATGATTCCTTTTTTGGCAATCGCTTTAAAAAACACCTCTTTCATTCTTTTGCTCACCACTAGACGGTGTCGATCAATAATCACGGTATGGCCATCGATTTCTTGGATCTGATTGACATTGACAATGTGGGATCGATGGATGCGAATGAAATCTTTGGAAGGAAGCATATCTTCCATAAAACTGGTACGTTGTAAAGCCAGGATGACATCTTCTTTCGTATAAATTTTGACATACTCTCCATAGCTTTCCACAAAAAGGATATCCGCGTATTCGACTTTGACCATTTTGCGGTTGGTCTTGACAAAAAAGTAGTGAGAACTGTCACTATCGTTAGTAGTGGTGGAAAGAGGAGTGTGGTTTTTCCGAAACTGAATGAGCTCCATGGCCTTGTCGACTGCTTTGTAAAACCGTTGAAAGGAAATGGGTTTGACCAAATAGTCGGCAATATTGAGTTCAAAACCTTCGAGGGCGTATTCAGAATAGGCGGTCGTGAAAATCGTAACGGGAGGATTTTTTAAGGTTTTGACCAGGTCAATACCCGTTAGGTCGTTCATTTGAATATCAGAAAGTAAGATATCGATTTCCTGATTGTTGATCATTCTTTTGGCATCGAGTGGATTATCTAAAACGGCCACAATCTCCAGCTCCTCAATTTTTTGTGCATAACTTTCTAACAAGTCTCTGGCGGGCTCTTCATCGTCGACAATCAGTACTTTGTATTTCATCTATGGATCTATTTTCATTTTAAATGAAGTTCGGATATCATCTGCCTGGCCCCAGGCAGCTTTGCCCGAATTGAATAGCCCTTTTTTTGTACCATTGAAGTTCAACGGCATCATGGGCATTTCTTTTTTTTGTCTGGGAGCCACATGCTTGATCTGAGCTTTGATGGTACGCTTATCCAAAATTATTGTTTTCTTTCCAAAGGAATGTGGAGTTGGAGTTGGTAAATGCCATCGGCTTTTTCTTCGCTCAAGCGGTAGCGGTCACCGTACTGCAAAGCCAGTCTTTTCTTGATATTTTCCAATCCCAAACCACCGTATGGATTGGTGATCCGCTTTTTTTCTTTGTAGGAATTAGAGATGGTCAACAAACAATGGTCCGCTTCATCGACCCAAACTTTGACTTTGATAAACCCATTTTTATTGGACACTACATCACTGTGTTTGCAAGCATTTTCAACAAAGTTAACAATAATCAGAGGAGCAATCAAATGAAACCCTCTTACTCCTTCAACCGACAAGTCAATGTTTTGCTGCGCTGAATTTTTCATTTTATGGATCTCCAATAAACTCTCGATGGCCGTAATCTCCTTTGATAATCCCACTCTGTTTTCCGCACAATCATAGACCATAAATCTCAAAATAGATGACAGTCGCTCTAGCATGGGAGCTGCTTTTTCATTTCCAGTCTGGGTATAGGAATAAATATTATTTAGGGTGTTGAATAGAAAATGCGGATTGATTTGAGACTTTAAAAAATTGACTTCTGCCTGAAGCTTTTCATTGCGAAGCTGGTTTTCCGCCGAAATGTTTTTGAACCATTTTTCGGCAAAATAAAAAAGACTGGTGTAGGCCGTGGTAATCGTCAAGATCAAGTAATCATAAAGCAAGTACAAC
>JBCCSR010000471.1:0-5076 GCA_039199865.1 Bacteroidota bacterium | reverse complement strand
GAGCTGTCCAAGATTTTCGAATGGTATGCCGCAGATTTTGGTGATCTTATCCTTTATCTCAACAAATATTCTAAGGTTAAAATCAATCCAGGAGCTAAAATCAGCTATATGGAGTACGATTGGAAATTGAATGAATAGCAGCGAAAAACTTTAGACGGCTGAAATACTGAACTCCACCAGTCTCCGATGATAAGGTCCAACCATCGGAGATTCGTGGAGGCAGTTGGCAGCACAAAACGAATGTATGAGAAAGTACTCGACCCCATTGCTCTTCAATCCACCTGCTTTGCTATATGGCTTGACCTTATTTTTGGCTGTGCTCGGTGGCTGCCAACATGAGTCGACAGAATCACCTGTCCAACAGATCGCCCCCAAAGCCCAAGAGCCTCCAGTCAATACAGTGGATTTGCTCTTTTTCAAAGCAGAACAAAAATTAGAAATTTGGCAAAATGAAACAGCTTTGCCGCCGAGGCAGTTATCAACCTTACCCCTCTCCTCTTCCCAATCTTTACCCATCGGCATTTTCGAGGTCATCTCCGATTCCTCCACCCTAAAGCTCTTGCTACCGGGGGCTTTTTATCAAGAAAAATTAGCGCAATTTTCTATTGAAAAAGCACAGTGGAACCTCGATCAAGCCGCAATCAACATTACCTCTCTGCTCCAACCTGAAGAGCGATCTCTTTTGTTGAAGCAATTATCTGGGGCGACAGTCAATCGGGCTTTGGTTTTTCCGAATGAGGCTCGAAAAGGACGGGAGTTACAGGCCTGTTTTGCCTGTCCACATTGGATGACGGAAAATTACGCCAAATTGAAGATAGAATTACAGCGCTATCCGTCTTAAAAAAATATCGTCTAGAACAAAAAGAAGCTCTAGACGATAAGGGATAGTTTTATTTTAAAGGTGGAATGCGCAATTGTTGTCCAGGAAAGATTTTATTGGGATCTTTCAGAGGAGGCTGATTGGCTTCAAACAAAGCCTTGTATTTCATGGGATCACCGTAAAATTTCTTGGCAATTTTGGACAATGTATCTCCCCTTTTTACCGTGTAGAATTTGGATTCTTCCGCTGGCTTGGTCACCGAGAGGCGATCGTCTACCTTTGAAATGCCACCAACGTTGCCCAGCGCCAAAATGACTCTTTCTTTTTGCTCTTGCTTTTTGACGGTCCCGTAAATAGTCACCTTTTCTCCATTGAGATCTAGCTCTAAATTTTTCACTTTTACGCCAACGCTATCAATCATTCCCTTTAACAGAATCAACTTTTGCTTTTTAAGCAGTTCCTCCTGTTTTTTTGCCAATTCCTTCTCCAATCTTCTCGTTTCCGGCGTACTGACCTCTTTTACGGCTTTTTTAGTCAGGACCTTTGATCCGGCATTTTTTAGGAAAGAAAATAAACCCATTTCGAATATTTTTTGATTAAATGATGTGGTTAATAATGATTATTTTGTAGGTGCCGCCTAAAATAGAATAGTTTTTGCATATTCACAAATTCAATGACTCTATTGATCTGTTTTTGCCTGAAAATGATGGGCTGATAAAAGCCCAAAAAGGCTTGAGAATGAGCAACAACAACAGCTATCTTTGTCATTTTTTGCCTTCCTGTCACGCATCTATTTGTGGGAAGATTCGTAGACAATTTCCACTGGTTTTCCGCAGTTTGATTGCGCTATTTTTCGATCTGTCGAACAAAGATTGTATTTGATCATGAAAATCGGCAATTGTTTACGAAAAGGCGTATATTTGCGAAGTTTTTTCTAACACATTTAAAAAAGTAAATTTATTAACATGCAAGGAAAAGGTATGATCAAATTCTTTCTGGTGGTACTGACCCTGGTCTGTCTCCTGCAATACTTCTACATCTTGCCTACGGCAAAGGTAGAAAGGAATGCAGCAGAACATGCCAATCGAGTAACCGCGGGGATCGACAATCCCGAAGAAAGAAAAAAAGCCGAAAGCGAAGCGCAATCCGCTTACCTGGACTCCATGTCCAGCGAAGTGGTATTCAGCATTCCGCTCCTCAAAAGTTGGACTTATGAGGAATTGAAAGCAGCACAGTTAGGACTCGGACTCGACCTCAAAGGTGGAATGAGTGTAGTTCTTCAAGTTGATTTAAGAGATTTTATTAGATCTCTGGCTAATGATAGTAAAGACCCTACTTTTTTAAAAGCGTTAGAAAATGCCTCTACTGCGCAGGCCAATGCACAGTCTGATTATGTCACTCTATTTGCGGATGAGTACAAAAAATTAACTCCCGATGGTAAACTCGCCAAATTGTTTGCCCGAAATGCAAGTATGAAAGATGACATCAACTTTGAAACTACCAATTCAGAAGTCATCGCATTGATCAGACAGCGAGCAAACGAAACCGTGAGCCTGACCCACAAAAGATTGAAAGACCGTATTGACGAACTCGGTGTCGTTCAGCCCAATGTTTCATTGGATGCCGCCCGAGATTTGATCTTAGTCGAATTGCCCGGCATCAGTAACGCTGAACGAGCCAGAAAATTCCTACAAACTACTGCAAAACTTGAATTTTGGGAAGTATTCAGAGTCATCGATCCAGGAATCGTCAACGGTTTCATTGAGGCAGATGCCAAATTGAAAAGAACGGCTGCTGGCGAAACAGAGGATTTAGTTGAAGATACCCCCAATTTTAGAATCGATACGACTTACAACTATCAATATGATTCACTGGGGAATCCCGTAGACTCTACAATGGTCATTGATAGTGTTGATATGAATCAATTCAATGATCCAATTGCTGATGGTGGTCCACTACTCAGTCGCCTCAACTTAAACGCAACGACAGGCGGTCAATTGACTATGTCTCCGGCAGTAATGGGAACAGCGGAAAAAAATCAAATTGATCAAATCAACCGCTATCTCGCCCAGGATAACATCAAAGCCTTGTTTCCAAAGAACGTAAAATTCCTCTGGTCACAAAAGGCAGAAACTTACGGCGAAGGGGATGATGCAGAAAATCTGTATGAGCTGTACGCCATTCGCCAAAGCAAAGGCAATAGCAAAGCTCCATTAGAGGGTGATGTAATCACCAATGCCAGTGCCAACCCAGATCCAACTACCGGCGACATCACCGTTTCCCTGAATATGAACGGACAAGGCGCCAAAAAATGGGGGCAAATGACCACCCAAATGGCCCAGGACAACAATCGGGAAATTGCCATTGTACTAGACGATAGAGTAGTTTCTGCTCCACGAGTAAATCAACCGATCTTGACGGGAAGTTCGTCCATAGCGGGAGGTTTTAGCCAAGTGGAAGCGGAAGATTTAGCAAAAATCTTAGAAATTGGTAAATTACCTGCCAGAACGGATATCATCCAAGAATCCATCGTAGGACCAACTTTGGGAGCAGAAAATATTGCCCGAAGTATCAACTCTTTGTTGATTGGTTATGCCCTTTTGGTGGCCTTTATGATCTTTTATTACGGATCTGGTGGTATCGTTTCCATCATTGCTCTGTTGATGAACTTGTTTTTCATCGGTGGTGCTCTGGCTTCTTTCGGAACAGTATTGACCCTTCCGGGAATCGCCGGTATCGTATTGACCATTGGTATGGCGGTAGATGCCAACGTAATCATTTATGAACGGATACGGGAAGAACTGCGAGCAGGAAAGAGTTTGCTGGCTTCCATCAAAGATGGTTTCCAACACTCCTATTCTGCGATCATCGATGCCAACGTTACCACAATTCTGACCGCCATGGTCCTCGCTTACTTTGGACTGGGACCAATTAAAGGTTTCGCGGTGGTCCTTATCATTGGGGTATTGTCGTCCTTATTTACTGCCGTCTTGGTAGGCCGTTTGATGATCGAATGGTGGACCCAAGGTAGAGGCAATAACATCAGCTTCTGGACGCCAACTTCAAAGAATCTTTTTGCCGATATGAATATCGATTGGTTGGGCAAACGCAAAGTGGCCTACGGTATTTCATTGGCCGTCATCGTACTTGGAGGAATTTCCTTTATGGTCCGTTCTTTTGAATACGGGATTGATTTCAAAGGAGGTTATTCTTACAACATCCAGTTCGATCAGGGTGCCAATGTAGATGCAGAGCAATTGCGCCAGATTCTGGCCACTGAGTTCGAAGGGGCAGGAACGATTGTCAAAGAAGTCAGTACTGCGAATACTTTCAACGTAACGACCAGTTACCTCATCGATAATCTCGATGAAGAATCTGATGCCATGGTCATGAGCAAATTATTCAACGGGATCAATCAGGTTGCCGGTGGAAATCTTACCATTGACAACTTTAAGAATCCCGATGGTCTGGGCACCCACGTTACCAGTTCGAGTAAAGTAGGACCAAGTATCGCCGATGACATTAAAGTCAGCTCGGTTTACGCAACGGTTTTTGCCCTCTTGTTGATCTTCCTCTATATTTTCATTCGATTTAGCAAATGGCAATATAGTTTGGGAGCGGTAGCGGCCCTCTTCCACGATACCTGGATTGTTCTAGCCATCTTCTCTCTGGGACACGGAATACTCCCCTTCTCGATGGAAATCGATCAGGCCTTCATTGCGGCCATCCTAACGGTGATCGGTTACTCCATTAATGATACTGTGGTTGTATTTGACCGTATTCGAGAGTTCATGAACAATTATACCAACCAAAGTAAAGAACAAATCATCAACGCGGCCATCAACAGCACGGTCAGTAGAACGGTGATTACTTCTTTCACTACCCTCTTGGTCGTCGGTATCTTATTGTTCTTCGGAGGAACCAGTATCCGCGGCTTCGCCTTCGCCATTTTTATCGGGGTGATCGTCGGTACCTACTCTTCTATCTTCGTAGCGACACCAATCATGTCGGATTTGTCTGGCGACTTACAGCCCAAGCAAGCGAAGAAGAAAAGTTTTTCCAGAGCGAGTACTCGTTAATTAGGAAGACTCCTTTGTCAATAGAAAAGTCCTTTCCGATCGGTCGGAAAGGACTTTTTTATTGTATGATAATTAATAGACTTTATTACGAATGATATTGTAGGTAAGAAAATGGATCATTTGTCCCGACTCTGCTTCACTCGTTCCCCTTAATAGCCTCCGGCTATTAGGCTGCAG
>JBCCSR010000470.1:0-5097 GCA_039199865.1 Bacteroidota bacterium | reverse complement strand
CGATTTAGTTAATTTTTTGTGATAAACTGTGAAAAAGTCTTAAATTGGAAACTAAATCGTTTTAGTTGTTGTCAAAAGCTTTTTTATGAAAAAAATCTTCTTAAAAGATATAGCCAAAGACTTGAATGTTTCCAAAACAACAGTCTCTTTGGTGCTGAATGATAAAGGAGATGCCAATAAGATTAGCAAGGAGACGCAGCAAAAAATTAAAGATTATGTAAAGGAGCATAATTATGTTCCCAATCAATTGGCAAGAGGTTTAAGCCGAGGAAAAAGTGAAACGATTGGTCTGATCATTCCCAATATTTCAGATATTTTTTATGCGAAAATTGCCAGTTGTGTGGAGCGAAAAGCTAAAGAACTGGGCTACACCGTTGTCTTTAGTAGTTCCAGTGAAGATCCACTAAAAGAAGCTGACCTTATCAGGTCCATGTTGAACCGCCAAGTTGATGGCTTGATTATCGCTTCCACTCAGCAGAACCAACAAGAAATGGAAGCCTTAAAAAAAATGGATTTTCCATTTGTTTTAATTGATCGGCATTACCCTGAAATTCAGACTGACCATGTCGTTGTTGACAACTTTAAGGGCACAAAAGCACTAACCGAACATCTTCTAAAATTAGGAAGGCGAAAAATTGGTCTGGTAACTTTAGCTCCGGGTCTAGAAGCGATTCGGCAACGAATGCTAGGTTATCAAGCTGCTTTACAGGACTTTGGCATTCAGCCTGATGTGATGTGGATCAAAGAGCTGACTAAAGATGCTTACAGAAAAGAAATGAAAGAAGCTATCAAGGAACTTTGGCGTTTTCCAAATCCCGTTGATGCAATTGTCTTTACGACGCATTATTTAACGGCACTAGGATTGCGTGAGCTAAAGCACCTTAATATAAAGGTACCTCAAGAAATTGCTATCGTCAGCTTTGATGAGCTAAGTGCCTTCGATTTGGTTGATCCACCGATTACATCCGTCGTACAACCTGTAACGGAAATGGGTAAAGTGGCGCTGGAGTCATTGATGAAAAAAATCAATGGTAAAAATGAAAAAGCGATTCATGAAAAGACGCTAGACGTTAAGCTAGTCGTCAGGAAATCTTGTGGATCTATTTAAGCCAATATATAGTTTTTTTAAGCCTTTTACTAAAGCGGTTTAGTATAAAATTGAATTAGCATGCGCAACAGCAAATTAATTGAAATTTACGAACCAGATGCGGTGGGATTCCAATCGGTCCTTATACAGGATAGTTGGCAAGTTGGGCAGTTAAATTATAGTCTTGATCATGATTTAGATCATTTCAGCTATTTAGAAGCCAACCTCACTGGTGATCAGTCTCTTTCCTTATTAATTGGGAAAGCCGTCCTTTTAACGATCGAAGAGACCAATGGGACCGAATACGAAATTGTGCTTTTAAAGCGGGGTACATCTTACAACATTCCTCAAGGAAAGCAATACCAAGTAATCATGACTAATGGGAGTAAAATTTTCATGGTAGAAAAGGCTCTTAAGTCTTTAAAAAATCACCAGAAGTTCCCTTTAAATATTGATTTGCTCAAAATGATTCGCCAAAGTATTCGACCAATTTTAAAATCATAAACATGAGTAATAGCCCTACCATTTGGAAAAATGACGATGAACTGTTTGCCATCGCCAAAGCTGAACTTTTCGTTGCGCTAGTTGGAGACATTTTAGATAAGTTAGGATACCAACATCAATTTTTACCGCCTAATATCAAGCCTTTGCGCGATGATTTTGTGATTATCGGGCGCGCAATGACTGTATTGGAGGCAGATGTCTATCAGGAAGTAGTTGAAAATACCAAGAACCCATTGATGAAACAACCTTTCGGATTAATGTTCGAAGCCCTGGATGATTTAAAGAAAAATGAAGTATACATCTGTACAGGCGCCTCGCCACGCTATGCCCTTTGGGGAGGCCTGATGAGTACAAGAGCCATTAAATTAGAAGCCGCTGGAGCAGTCCTGCACGGTTGGTCTAGAGATACCAATGAAGTACTGAAGCTTAACTTTCCTACTTTTTCCTACGGTGGTTATGCGCAGGATCAAGGCCCCAGAGGAAAAGTTATTGACTACCGTGTACCCATTGATATTGAAGGGACGCGCATTAACCCTGGGGATATCATCTACGGTGATCGGGACGGAGTTCTGGTTGTCCCTCAGGAAGTCGTCACAGCAGCTTTTACCGGCGCTATCGAAAAAGCGCGTGGTGAACAGTTGGTTAAAAAGGCGCTGGAAGCAGGAATGAGTACAGTTGATGCTTTCAAAAAATTCGGTATCATGTAGTATCAATTATTGAATTGATGAATTGATGAGTTGTCGAATGAGCATTATTGTCGTTTTAATTCAACACCTCAACAATTCAACACCTCAACAATTAAAAATGCAAGCAAAACAGTCCAATTATCTACTCGGTATTAGCTTTGTCTCCACGATTGGTGGTTTCTTGTTTGGTTATGATACGGCCATTATTTCTGGTTGTAATACCTTTCTAGAACAGCATTTTGCTTTAACATCGGCCATGCTAGGTTGGGTTGTTTCCTCTGCCTTACTGGGTACCATTTTTGGTTGCGTGATTGCGGGTAGTATTACCGATTGGTTGGGCCGGAAAAAAGCTTTGTTATTGGCGGCTCTTTGTTTGACTTTATCTGCCTTAGGATCGATGTTGCCACCTCAATTTCTGGGAGATTTACAACAAGCACATTGGTGGACAGCGGACATGGATTTTGCCTTTAATTGGTTGATTGGCGTACGAATTATTGGTGGTATTGGTGTAGGTGTTACTTCCGTAGTTGCTCCGATTTATATCTCAGAACTTTCGTTACCTGAGAATCGAGGCAGGATGGTATCTTTGTACCAATTTTCCATCACATTAGGGATCTTATTGGCATTTTTAGTGGATTGGTTGGTTTTGAATCAAGCGGGATCAGCAGCTGGAGTTGTTTCAGAGGAAGCTTCTAATGTTTGGCGTTGGCTATTTGTTGAAGAACTATGGCGAGGCATGTTTGGTACAGAACTGCCCATCGCATTGCTATTCCTGCTATTGTTACTAGTAGTCCCAGAAACACCAAGGTGGCTAATCACCAAAGGACAACAGGAAAAAGCCATGGAAATCATGGTCAAACTGAATGGTCCAGAATTGGCCAAAACTCAAATGGCCGAGATCCAAGAAATGGAAAAAGAGGAAAAGGGTGGCTTTAAAGAGCTCCTGCAACCCTTCTTACGTAGACCGCTGATCATTGGCATTTTGCTTCCCATGTTTTCTCATTTAAGTGGTATTGCAGCGATCATGTATTTCGCTCCCAACATCATCAATGAGTCCATTCAAAGTGTGGAAAGTGCCTTTCTCGGGGCGGTTTTGGTGGGACTGGTGAATTGTGTTTTTACCTTTGTCGCTATCTTGAATATCGAGCGCTTCGGTCGTAGAAAGTTACTTTTAATTGGCGTGACGGGTGCCTTTATTGCATTGGCTGGTGTAGCACTTTTATTTGCATTGGGTTCCTCCTATGTCATTATTCCGCTTCTAATGTACGTAGCCAGTTTTGCATTTTCCTTTGGTCCGATTGTATGGGTCATTATCAGTGAAATATTTCCGACCCGTATCCGGGGATTGGCCGTTGGAATTGGGAGTTTTTCACTTATGGTGACCGGTTTTTTTATTACACTGACCAATCCAATTTTGATAGACACTGTAAACCCATCGGGTACTTTTTTTATCTATGCCATCCTGACGCTTCCAGCCATTTGGTTCATCTGGAAATTTGTACCTGAAACCAAAGGGAAAACACTAGAAGAAATTGAAAAGTATTGGAGAGATAAAGTTTAGTAAATATTTAAAATCCTAGCATATGCAAATTCAAAATCAGGCCATTGAATCTTTTAATATTTCTTCAGAAGGATACTATCCCTTCTTGATAAGAAATGGCTGGCAGTTGGCACAACTAAACTATACACCTGCACAAGCAATTGACCAAATTACACGCTTAGATATCCATCATCAAACGGATGAAGTCTTTGTAGCCCTTACGGGAAAAGCAGTATTGATCGCCGCGTCCATTATTGCAGGTGTCCCTCATTTTGAATTGGAATATTTACAACACAATAAGATTTACAATATTCCCAAAAAAGTTTGGCACAACATTGCTATGGAACCAGGTAGCAAAGTACTCATCGCTGAAAAGTCCAATACGCACGTTTCAGACTTCGAGTTTTTTGATTTAAGCTCTGAAAAACAACAAGAACTAAAAGAAAAAGTCACTCAACTGATCCAAACAAATCACGAAACCTCCAAACCACTAAACCAATAAATAATTATGACAAAAATAAACCTAAGCGGCAAAAAAGCGCTGGTCACTGGTGGCAACCAAGGAATTGGAGCGGGCATTTGTCGGCACCTAGCTGCTTGTGGAGCGGAAGTCTTTATCAATTATTATGAGCATCAAGAAAAGGCAGAAGCACTAGCTAGAGAAATCCAAGAAACCTACCGTATTAAAACGGCTATCGGCCAGGCTGATGTCGCAAATGCAGCCCAAGTAAAGGCCTTGTTTGAGCGCATGGATGAAACGATAGGTTCAATAGATATTTTGATTAACAATGCAGGTATTGGATTGGCGACTCATGTACTCGAAATGGATGAGGCGGAATGGGATAGAATCCTAAGCATTAACCTCAAGGGACCATTTTTATGTTCCCAACAGGCGGGGCTAAGAATGGAAAATAATGGAGGTGGTGTCATCATCAATATTTCGTCCATCCATGATACTGTACCAAGAAAAGGTTTTATTCACTATTGTTCTTCGAAAGCTGGCCTGCGCATGTTTTCAAAATGCCTATCGCTGGAACTAGCAGATAAAAATGTACGGGTCATTTCCATCGCTCCCGGTGCTATCGAAACCGAAATGAATCGTAAAGAAATTGCCAAATTTGGTAAGGACAAGTTTGAGCAATGGATTCCTCAGGGAAGAGTCGGGCAGGTATCAGATATCGCACAAGCAGTGGCTTTTGCCGCCAGCGATTTAGCTGATTACATGAATGGAACGGATATTTACATTGATGGAGCATATATGAATCACACTATTCAGTATG
>JBCCSR010000469.1:0-5125 GCA_039199865.1 Bacteroidota bacterium | reverse complement strand
CTGCATTGTAGACCTAACAGGAATTGGTCAAGCAACACCCGAACAATGGTATTTCTCTTTCCTAAATAATATTCGCCAAGCTCTAGATTTAAATTTTTCCGAGGAGGAACTAAAGTACTGGTGGGAAGAACGTATACCATTTTCGCCTCTCCAAAATTTTATCGGCTTCTGGAGAGATCTTGCTCTACCAGAGACCTCAAAGAAAATTGTTGTTTTTGTGGACGAAATAGATGCAATACAAGGGGTGCTAGATAGCAATTTTACTGCTGACTTTTTAGGAGGAGTTCGGGCTTGCTTCAATCTAAGAGCAGACGAGCCTGTTTTTGAAAGATTAACCTTTGTCTTGCTAGGAGTAGCAGAACCAAATGAACTCATTAATGATCCAAAGAAGACCCCTTTTAATATTGGATCACGTTTGGAGCTTCTCAATTTTTCTCGAACCGAGGTTGAACAATTTGCGAAAGGTTTAGAAGATTCGGGACTTAGAAATAGTCTAGATTTAGTCTATCGCATATATCACTGGACTCATGGGCAACCCTACCTAACCCAATTATTATGCCACCATTTAGCTACTAACTCTGATTTAAGTTGGGATAGTAAAAAGGTCGATCAACTGATTGACAATCTCTTCCTAGAACCTGAAGGCGATGAAGACATTAACATCAAGACGGTGAGGAGTAGTGTAGAAAAATCAGATCGAAAAGATTCTCTTTTGAGAGTCTTCTCACGCCTACAAAAAGAGCGCAAAATTCAATACAATGCTGAAAATACGAGTCACACTAGTCTGAAGCTTTTTGGGCTAATCGATACCCAACAAGGTAATCTAAACATTAGTAATAGAATCTACAAGCACATATTTGATCTAAATTGGGCAAGAAACAATATGTCTTTTTGGGGGCGTAATCGATTAATTTTATCAATAGCTTTGATTTGTCTCCTGTTATTAGCAGTTCTTGGTTCTTGGTTGGCTTATGAATATTTTAATAGCCCAAATCCTGTAACGACTATTGCGTTTAACCCGACTATCACAGAAACACTCAAAGAAGAAGTAGAGCAACCGATATCAATCACTCCCAACCATACTCCAACCCCAGTGCCAACAGATCCACAGCTTATCATCTTGACAACTTCCACTGCCACAGAAATAGTAAATACAATCACACCAGCACTAACTGATACGCCAACTTTAGAATCATCACCTGTGACAGAATCACCGACTAGTACCGAAACAGCAACGCCCACAGAGATTCCAATCGATCAACCGACTTTAATTACAAGTAGGTTATTTCATGAGCCAATTATCAACAATTTATCTTGTGAAGGAGAGAGTATTGTCAACTTTAGTTCTGCTGATCGTATAAGATTTCAATGGACGTGGCGTGGACAATTATTCAAAGATGAATATTTGGAAGTGCGAATTGGGCCCAAGGGTGGAATTTTGACATCGTACGGCCGAGTATTTGATGGTCAATATGATGATCAGAATCCGTTGGTATGGCAGTGGCATATCGTCCCTCAGTCAAATTTCTTAGATGGTATAAACAGTGATTATCAATGGCAAGTTGTTCATATGGCTGCTGATGAAGAAACGCCCTTAGCCTTCTCTGATAGAGGATGTTTTAAAGTATCAAATTAGATTAAGGAAAAAATGGAAAACCAAAATCACGATCCGTTTGAAAAATATTTTCAAGCAGGCGGTACTTTAGCCCCAAACACACCCTCCTATGTCAACCGTCCAGCCGATGATCAACTTTACAATGCAATTATTGCGCGTAAATTTGCTTATGTGCTGACTGCTAGGCAAATGGGGAAATCAAGCTTAATGGCTCGCACTGCCTATAGACTAAAACAAATTAATTATCAAACAGTAACAGTGGATCTAACACACATCGGCATTGTCCCAGTCGATCAATGGTACTTAGGGTTTCTACTAGAAATAAATAATCAACTTAAATTAAATATTAAGGTAGCAAATTGGTGGGGTAAAAACCGGCAATTTAGTCCTTTTCAGAGATTTTCTAACTTTTTAAAGAATGAAGTTTTGAAACGCATTGACGAACCCCTCGTTTTGTTCGTTGACGAAATTGACTCCACGTTAAGTTTAGATTTTTCAGATGATTTCTTTGCTGGTATCCGATCAATTTACAATGCTCGAGCAAGAGAAAAAGAACTTGAGAGACTGGTCTTTGTACTGGTTGGTGTTGCCACTCCGACTGATCTGATGAAAGATAATAAACGTACACCTTTTAACATTGGTGTAAGTATCAATTTAAAAGAGTTTCGAGATAAGGATAGAAAAGCAATCGATGCGCTAAAAACGGGGCTCGAAAAAGCTCATCCGAAGCAAGGTAATAAAATTTTTGATCGGATATTCTATTGGACAGACGGACATCCTTATTTAACCCAAAATTTATGCCAAAAAATTTATGAAGATCACAGTGAAAAGCTATGGGATCAAAAAGCAGTTGATTTACTGGTTCAAAACATTTACTTCGAACAGTTTAATCTTACAGATGATAGCATTGAATTTACCAATGATCGTATCGTTCAACATTCATCAAAAGAACGATTACTTCGTCTCTATCGAAAAGTAGTTCGAGCTCGAAACGTAAGAGATGATTCTTTATCTGAACTTCAAAGTCAGCTTAAAATAGCCGGGCTAGTCAAAGAGGAAAATGGCTATCTAGCTATTCCAAACAATATTTACCGGAAAGTATTTGACATCCAATGGATTAATAAGAATTTACCGTTGTTCCATAGAGTCGAACCTAATGTACTTGTAGGAAGTTTGGTTGGGCTTACGATACTTGCAAGTCTCATCATTGGATACTTCTACATTTGTCCGGGCGGAGATTGTTCCAATGAACCAATTGACAACACACCTACCAATCCAACTCCAACTCCAACTACTGAGGGAGACCCCGAAATTGTCACATCTCCTCTAACTCCAACATCAACTAATACGGCGACACTGACGGCAACTCCAATTGTTGTTTTGACGAATACTCCTACAAATATACCAATCCCAACAATCACATCCATTCCAACAGCAACACTGACGCCCTTGAGCACATCTTCTAACACTCCATCTCCAACAGTAACAGCTACACCTCCAATTTTGCCGTTGGAAATCATTTCAACAGCCACTCTCAACCTCAGGGTAAGGCCACAAACCGATTCAAGTACGATCAAAACCGTTCAACCAAATACCAAGCTGATGATGGTAGGAAAGAATATCGATGCCACTTGGGTACTTCTTGGGTCTGAGGACGGTTTTGATGGTTTTGTGTTAGCAAGTGAAGTTGATTTAGCCTCTTCTGATCTAGACGGGTTACCAACTTTTAGCAACTCCAGATTTGGACGTGTAATCGATAATGTGACGATCTATCAAGATGCTGAGTCAGACGATTCCAAAAGGGTTGGAGTTGCTACCGCAGGAACGATTATTGAAATAATAGGTAGATCTAAAAATGGTTCTTGGTTCTTTATAAAATTTGTCAAAGATGAGGAATTAATTGAAGGGTTTGCTGGGCAGAGATTTATTGATTGGAGCAATCGCTTAGATGGAAATGATGAAGACGTATTATTTGATGATGTACAGACATTGACAATTTTAGATTGACGATGTAGATCACAACTTGAATAAAGGTACATATAATCATATTGACAGCTTTACCCTTTAAAATCCCAATACCCTAACCTCTCAGAAACCTGTTTCGCAGCCCGCACCACCTCTCGTCTGTAACTATCTAGCCGCCGCTCAAACTGCTGAATCGGGGCCGCAATACACAGCGCTGCCACCTCAATTCCAAAGTAATCAAATATAGGCGCCGCCACACTGCCTATGCCCACAACTGATTCCTCAAAATCATAGGCGTGCCCCTGAGCCTTTATAATCTCAAGCTCCTCATGAAGCGCCTCGGCTGATCGAATCGATTTTTCTGTCATCGGCTCAAGGCCGTGCTCATTAAGCACAGCTTGGCACACTTCGGCCGGAAGATGGGCCATGATTACTTTGCCAGCGGCCGTGCAGTGAGCCATAAACCGGCCGTCGGGGGTTGAAAACGTATCGTGAGGGATACGAGGGGAGACAATTTTGTCCGCAAATAAAATCTTTCCACCACCCAAAACACCCAACAGCATGGTGTCATCGTACTCGGCCGCAAACTCCTCCATCTGCCTGCGGGACTCAGTTTGCAGCGAGCTTGATCCCAGCAAAACGTGGCTCAGCTCCAAGACACGCCATCCTACTTTATAACGCCGTATGTCGGTTTTGCGCAGCAGCCCGATTGTGACAAGGGAAGAAGCGATATCGTAAGTGGTTGACGTGCTCCAGCCCAGTTCCGCTGCCAGTTCGGTGATACCCCAATCTGGGGTTTCCAGTGTAAAGAGTATCAGCATTTTGTTTGCTTTCTCAAAAGTACCTAGCATTTGGACATTTTCCGATCATTTCGGATTGCTGTCAAAGTTGGTCCAAGAACTTGCAAATTTATCCGGCTATTTCGGAAAATAGTCTTTGCAAAGTTTTTTGCAGTGGCATACTTCTCCAGAAGTAAAGTTTGGCCTTTTAAGCTTTTGTATCAATTGATAATTGATAAGATGATGAGATGAGGTTCTCATGCCAGTCTTGAATCCTCGTCTCATCATCCTATCAACTTAGTTTACTCACCAAACACCGCAGAGTTCATCACAGAGCCTAGTTTAACAACCAGAGGAACACAATGGCAGCTCCCAAATTAATTTCGGCCGAAGAATACGGTCAACTAGAAGAAATCCAAGCAGATCATAGGATCACCTATGGAGAAGATCCCTCTCAGTTTGGAGACCTGTTTCTGCCCCCAAGCAAAACGGCGGCTCCTGTTGTTTTACTCATCCACGGCGGCTGCTGGCGCGCCAAATACGGCCTTGAACCCATGGGGCAAATAGCCCGCGCCCTCGCGGACAACGGAGCAGCCGTCTGGAGCCTAGAATACAGACGGTTGGGTAACGGCGGCGGCTGGCCCCACACCTTTTTAGACGTAGCGCACGGGGCTGATCACCTGCGCGAACTTGCTCCTAAATACAACCTTGATCTGAACAATGTGGTGGTGGCAGGCCATTCGGCCGGAGGGCATTTGGCACTCTG
>JBCCSR010000468.1:0-5126 GCA_039199865.1 Bacteroidota bacterium | reverse complement strand
TTTCAGGTCTTATTTGTTTTGCTGAATATCCCCGATGCTCCAAAATTAAAATTGGGAGAATTACACCTCACCGGAGAATCTCACGATCACAGTAGAGCTTTATTCGATCTGACGTTTTTTGTTAACGAAAAGTCTGATAAAATTGCCATTTCCATTAACTATCGGAACGACTTATTTGCCAAGGAGACGATCCAAAGAATGAATCAGCATCTTAAAACATTATTGGAATCTATTGCGGCAAATCCGATGGAGAAAGTGAATCAACTCTCTATTTTAAGTCTTGAGGAAGAAAGTAATTTAAAAGCTGAAGCCAAGCTCCGGACACTCAATTTACCAGAAGGAGCATCGATCGTTTCGGCATTTGAAGTGCAAGCTCGGCAATCTGCAAATGAAATTGCCATTACCAGTGAAGGAAGGGCATACACTTATGCAGAACTCAATGGCATGGCCAATAAATTGGCCCAATTGCTTCAGACAGATTATGCGGTAAAACCGAATGATTTAGTGGGTATCATGATGGAAAACTCAGAATGGTTTCTGGTTTCAATCATTGCCATCCTTAAAGCAGGAGCAGGATATGTTCCCATCGATATCGACTTACCTCAGGATCGAAAGGCCTTTATGATTCAGGATACGGGAGTCAAAACCTTGCTTATTGAATTCGATAGCCTCTTTGAAGTAACGGAATTTGCGGTAAAGGTTTGTTCGGTAGATATGCAAGCCAACCTTTCGGGGCCGGAAGAAGAGTACGATAATTTGGCAAATGATATCCATACTGATTCCACTGCTTACATCATCTACACCAGTGGTTCTACCGGAAAACCAAAGGGAGTTGCTGTGACCCACCATAATATTATTGACTATACCTATGGCTTGTTTGATGCGACGAAAATTGCCGATTGTCGATCTTTTGGTTTGATGTCTACCCTCGCTGCTGATTTAGGAAATACCATGTTGTTTGGTGCGCTGTTGTCTGGAGGAACACTACACATTTTTACCAAGGATACCTTGAAAAATGCCAATCAGCTCCATCAATATTTTGCGGACCATGAGGTGGATTGTATCAAAATAGTGCCTTCGCATTGGCGGGCTTTAGAAAAGGAAAGGGACGTTTTGTTGCCCACAAAAATGATCGTTTTTGGTGGAGAGGTATTGTCCACAGATATCTTAGCTAAGATTAAGCAAACGAATAAAGACTTGTTGGTCATCAATCATTATGGACCAACCGAAACCACGATTGGAAAACTATTGCATCGAGTTGACTTAGACCAGACTTATGCTTCAGTACCCATTGGAAAACCATTTTCAAACACAAAAATTTATGTAGTAGATGAAGCATTAGGACTATGTCCTACCGGTGTGCCCGGAGAACTGTTGATCGGAGGAGAAGGGGTGTCAAAGGGATATCTCAATCGTCCTGACTTAAGCACCGAAAAATTTGTAGCCCATCCATTTGATAAAGCATCTGATGCTAAATTCTACCGTACTGGTGATCTGGTTCGACGTTTGCCAAATGGTGAGATCGATTTTCTGGGTAGGATTGATGATCAAGTGAAAATTAGAGGGTATCGGGTTGAATTGCAGGAAATTGAAAAAGTCATCCGTCAATCAGATTTAGTTAGTGATTGTACCATTTTGACGCGGAAAGATCATTCAGATACCATGAATGTAGTCGCCTACATCGTTCCTCAAGATCAATTCAATCGTACGGCCATTCAAGAATATGCTACCAAGGCATTACCGGATTATATGATTCCTGCTTTTTGGATAGAAATGACTGAAATACCGTTAACCAAAAATGGAAAAGTCAATAGACATTTACTACCATCCGTAGACACTGCTCAAATCAATACCGGAAGTTTTCAGGAGGCAGCAACACAAACGGAGAAGGCATTGGTGGACATTTGGAAACAAATCTTGGAATTGGAAAAGGTAAGTACGACTGCCAATTTCTTTGAATTAGGAGGCCACTCTCTCTTAGCCATTCGGGTGATTTCAAGTATCAAAAGTGATTTGGAGAAGGAACTAAAAGTTGGAGATATTTTCGATTATCCGACTATTCAAACACTAGGGGAGTTTATCGATACGCAGCAACACCAAGTTTTGCTTCCTCCAATTCTTCCCGCAGAACGCCCTGATCGGATTCCGTTATCTTATGCTCAAGAAAGATTATGGTTTATCGATCAATTTGAAGGATCTGTACAGTACCATCAGCCTTCTGTGATGAGATTGGAAAATAATTTAGATCAAGATTTACTTGAGGTGGCGATCAGAGATTTGATCCATCGACACGAAGCACTGCGTACGGTAATCCGATCAGCGGAAGGACTAGCTTATCAAGAAGTAAGGTCAGCTGAAAATTGGAAATTGGGATACAGTAAACTTAATGCTGAACAAGAATCAACGCTCCCATCATTGATTAAAAATATCATCCTCAAACCATTTGACTTGTCTCATGACTACATGATGCGAGCCCATCTTGTCGAAAACGAGCGAGGAGAATTTACGTTGATTTTAGTATTGCATCACATTGCTTCCGATGGTTGGTCCAATGGTATTATCATGAATGACCTAACCGAGATTTACAATGCAAAAGTAGCCGCCCGTTTGCCTGATTTACCTCCCATCCCGGTACAATATGCCGATTATGCAATTTGGCAAAGAGAACATATGTCAGCGCAATATTTGGCCAGTAAACTTGCCTGGTGGGAAAATCAATTAAGTGGAACAACTCCGATGGATCTGCCTACTGATTTCCCTCGACCACCAGTACAAAGTACCAAAGGGGCAGCCATTAATTTTAGCATTTCAAAAGCATTACTCGATCAGCTCAAGGCGGTTTCTTTAGCATCGGAAACGACCTTGTTTATGACTTTACTTGCCGCCTTCAAAATATTGCTTTATAAGTACAGTGGTCAACAAGACATTTGTGTTGGAACACCGGTGGCCAATCGTCATCAAACCTCGATTGAAGGAACGGTTGGTTTCTTTATCAATACCTTGGCCCTTCGATCTAACCTAGCCAACAATCCGACGTTCAAATCTTTGTTAACGCAAATTAAAGAGACGACCCTTTCAGCTTTTGCCAATCAGGAAGTCCCTTTTGAACAAATTGTGAATAAGGTGGAATTGGAACGAAACCTGAGTAGAAGTCCCATTTATCAGGTAATGTTTTTGTTGCAAAATACACCAGAGTCCGTTGAAGTAGAATTACAAGACACAAAGGCCTCCAATGCTTTGATCCCTTTTATAGAAGCACAATACGAACTCACCTTTAATGTCAAAGAGACCTCCAATAGTTTAGAGGTAGGCATCATCTATTGTTCAGATTTATTTCAAGCGGAAACAATAAAAGGGATGGGAGCACATTTTCAATTGTTATTGGAGCAAGTGGCGCTCAACCCGGAGCAATCCATTGATCATATTGCCATTCTCCCTGCGGAAGAACGTACGCAATTGCTGCAAGCATTTAACGATACGAATTTTGCCTATCCAAAAGATCAAACCTTGGTACACTTGTTTACGGAACAAGCCGCTCTACGGCCAGATCATATTGCGCTAAAATTTGGGGAAGAAGTACTGACCTACGCTGACTTACACATTCGATCCAACCAGCTGGCCCATTACCTCCACCGAAGAGGAGTGACAAAAGATACATTGGTTGCTTTATTGATGGATCGGTCTTCAGAAATGATCATTACCATGCTCGGTGTAATGAAAGCTGGAGCAGCATATATTCCCATTGATACGGGCAACCCCATGGAGCGAATCGAATATGTGTTAGCGGATACGCAAACGAAATATCTGATTTGTACGCCAACTCAAGGGGAAAGAGTGAAAGGCTTAGCGAATACTGAAATATTGGATTGGAATGAATTGGACCAATTCATCGCCAGGGAGCAAACCACCGTACCACTAGTAGAGGTAAATCCCAAAGATTTGGCCTATGTCATTTATACTTCGGGCTCTACCGGACAACCCAAAGGAGTGATGATTGAACATCAGGCACTGTTGAACTTTCTGTGCTCCATGAAAAATCAACTTCAGATTGACTCTGATATCAATTTACTGGCCGTAACGACTTATAGTTTTGACATCGCTGGTTTGGAGATTTACTTGCCTTTACTATCCGGAGGAAAAATCACCCTCTGCTCTCATGCGGATTCCTGGGATGGATTAGCATTACAAAAATTAATTAAAGAGCAACAGGTCAGTCACCTTCAAGCAACACCTGCCACTTGGCAAATATTATTGCAAAGTGGATGGAAAAATGAAGAGCACATTGTAATTATGTCGGGGGGAGAGGCCATCAAAGAGCAACTGAAAAATAAATTATTGGTGCTGGGTTCTAAAGAAGTGTGGAATTTATATGGACCAACCGAAACTACCATATGGTCGACTTGTAAGCGGTTGGTAGCAACGGAAAAAGTGAACGTTGGTAAACCCATCGGCAACACTCAAATCTATATCCTAGATACAAGTGATGATCATTCCCCAAATTTACTTCCTCGGGGAGTCGTCGGAGAATTGTGTATTGCCGGAGATGGTTTGGCTCGGGGGTATTGGAACCGACCTGACTTGACGGCAGAAAAATTTATCCAAAATCCTTTTTCCAATCATCCATCTGACCGGATTTATCGAACCGGTGATTTGGCGAGATGGTTGCCCAACGGAGAAATTGAATGCCTAGGTAGGTTAAATGATCAAGTAAAAATTCGGGGCTACAGAATTGAATTGGGAGAAATTGAAAACCAACTGAGTTCATCTGACTTGGTCAAACAATGTGCGGTTGTTGCCGTACCGGATCATCAAGATAACTTACAACTGGTCGCTTACGTCATTTGGAACGGAGCCAATGAAAGTGTTTATGACGCGGGTCTATTACAGGACTATCTGAAGAAAAAGCTACCGAGCTACATGATCCCAGCCATTTGGGTGGAGGAGATCAATTTGCCATTGAATCAGGCAGGTAAAGTAGATAAAAAAGCACTCCTGCAAAGGAAAGTAGTTGCAGCTACTGATCAAGTATTTATTGCCCCAACAACAAGGCTGGAAAAGGCGATTGCGGAGATTTGGCAAACAGTCTTGGGGCTTGATAGGGTAGGTGTGGCCGATAACTTTTTTGA
>JBCCSR010000467.1:0-5127 GCA_039199865.1 Bacteroidota bacterium | reverse complement strand
GGTGAAAGCGTCGCTGATGCAAGAGGTATTGACAATTGCATTGGCTGCAAAGTTGTTGAAACTATTGATGATCATCGCGGGGTCTTCGGGACATTCGATGATGCAAATTTCATTGGGCACGATCAATTCCGGACCTTCATTGTCGATGGTGTAGGTTTGAATGTGCGTTGCAGTACGACCGCACTCGTCGGTAGCAGTGTAAGTAAATTGAATGGTCGCACCTGGGCAATTGATTGTTCCCGCATAGACTGGATCTCCTACGGTCAAATCCACACTTAATCCACACTCCGTATCTGCATCGAACAAATGAGGCTCAGGAATGGCATTGTAAGCACAATTAATGGTACGATCTGGTGGGACAAGGGTGAGGACTGGCCCTGTAGTGCTGTTCAATACCGTAATCGTTTGGTTACAAGAAGCGGAGTTGCCACTATCATCTGTAGCAGTATACGTTCGGGTGATGACGCGTTGGGCAGTCGTCGGACAAACGTCTCCAACCACGGCATCCGCAGCTACCAAACTAGCAATGATACAATTGTCCATCACTGATCCACCCGCGGCCATCAGCTCCGCAGCGGTTCCAGCAGCCGAGGGGACGTCATTGCAGGAGACAACCGCAGTCGGAGGACAAACAAGGGTGGGTGGAGCGGTATCACTGGCGATGGTAATTGGGCCTGCCATTTCCTCACAAGGCGGTGGGACTCCATCATCAACGACTTGTACATTGTAAGTTCCTGGTGGTAAACCCGTGAAGGCTCCGGTAGTATTGGAAAGATTGACCGGGCCGGTTAGGTTGTAAGTCAAGGGGCCATTTGAAGTAGTTGCCGTAACGGTAATCGTACCATCCATGGCCTCAAAACAAGTTTCGTCCGTTGAGGCAACATCGGTGATGGCCACATCGCATGGTGGGCTAAAGGCACAAATGTTGAATACTCCCTCTTCATTGTTGTTCCACTCCCATACCCGCAAGTAAATGGTAGCACCAGGAGTTTGGCCAGTCAGGTTGAGTGCTGGAAACAAACCGGGACCACCGTCATCATCACATTCTATTTCCGATAAGGCTCCACAAGTTCCAGAATAAGCAGACATAGCCCAATCTGAGGGGCCGCCAGCATCCGACATTTCAACATTTACATTTCCATTGGCTGGAACCGTCAAGCTGTACCATAGATCTTCTCCGCTAGCAAATGCGCCACAAGAGGGAGCAGGTGTTTCTCCCGAAGCAGTTGCATCAACATTAGACCCCAGCGTTTGGGTCAAACACATCGCAGCAGCATCTACATTTAAGGGAGTCGCTATGGCACAATTGTCATTGGGTACAATAACAAGCGTATTATCATGCGCACAAATATTAAAGGCTCCTGTAGCATTATTCCCCACCTCCCAAACTTGGACGTAAACCGTATTCCCGGGGATAAGTCCTGTCAATTCAAGATTGGGGAATAAATCAAGACCATCATCATCATCACATTCTATTTCCATAAGGGCCCCACAAGAACCGGAATAAGCAGACATGGCCCAATCCGTAGGACCGCCAGCATCCGACACTGTAATGTTGAGCTCTCCCGTAACGGGAACGGTCAGTGAGAACCAGTTGTCTTCTCCCGTAGCAAAGCTGCCACAAGAGGGAGTCGCATCACCCGATGCAGTCGCACCAGTATTGTTTCCCATCGTCTGGCTCGTGCATTGACTTGACTGAACGGGAAGCATAACTGCACCCGCACAATCGTCGCCAGGAGGAGCAGGAGGTGCAGACAAACTAACGGTAGCCTGCCAACCGCAAGTATTGACCACTCCGCTAAAGCGAGAAGCAAAGGTCAAAGAACCATTGGTCGAAGTAAACGTAACGGTACCAGCAGTGGTCATATCTACCAACTCATCACCATCCGTCGAACTGTTCCATAGTTCGGGATCACCCGAAGTTGGGTTGGTGGCACTTCCCGATCCGTTGGTCGCCGTTATGGGGCCACTGCCGTCAAAAATGGCCAGCCAATCAAAATTGCCAAAAACCCTAAATTCAGTAAAGGTCACAGTAATTTGTTGGCCTGCAGGTGCACTTAAAGTAGTCGTAGTGATGCAATTGCAATTGGGATAATCCCCAGGATTACCACTATCAGTCGTTGAACAATCCCCACCGGGACCACCATTGACTCCATCACTTGGATCTGTAAAAACATCTCCGTCGTTGGGCATCTCGGTAGTGGTGCTGCCAGCGGTGACGGTTACAAATTGGCTGTAAGCTGCAGTTGACATAGACCAACAGAGCAGCAATAAGCCTAGAAATCTTAATGTAGCTTTCATTACAAATAAAAAATTAGTTTAGTTAGGTGAGTTGAATTCATGTCGTTTTTCGTTCGTTTCATTGCTGTAGTAGATTTTGCAGTTCATTTTTCAAGACTGCGACTTGGTCCGTATAAACACTGTACTTTTCATCCGTTTTGGTATGGCCTATTTCCAGGGCTTGTTCCACTGCTTGCCCTTTTTCTAGACATTGTACCATGTAGCTGATAAAGTTGTTCGCAATTTGTAGATCGATTGGACTTGCACTACCTTCCTTGACTCGATTGTCAACATCGGCTAGCTTGACTTCCAAGCGTTCTAACGCAACAGTAGTTGGGACAAAATTTTGTGCATGAAGAGCAGACGTGTTCCATAAAAAGAGGACGACTACTCCAAGTACTTTAAAAAAGTTGAAATCTGTTTTTGAAGACATTAGGATATGATTTAGGGTGACTAGAATTTGCTCAATTGTGTTCCAAGAGGCCTTGTATTTGTCGTAGGGGGACTCGTTTTAGTAAACGCTGGGGCCAACTAAAATCTAGTAATCGGAAATCGCTTTGGGTGGCTTTCAGAATAAGACTTTTAGAAAAGAACTGCCTAGAGGCTCTGAGTTTTGGACATTTGTTTATTCGTTTCCACGATAAAAATAGTAAAAATCCCCAATTTCCAAGGAGAATCAATAGAAAATAAGCAGCGTAAGTTTGCCTTCCATTGACGACAAATGATTGATGCTCGCCCCGTTGGCCAAGCAACAATGGGGAACCCATTTTAAAAATCATTTGTAAAACAGAAAATTACGCATTACAATTATCCTTCATTAAAACAAAGAATGGAAGCTAATGGAGGACCCTATTTTTCTTTAGCTAAGTTTCTAAATGCGAAGGAGGTATTTTGTTTGCACAAAATACCTCCTTCGTTGAACATTAAAATAAACTTAATATTGGCTAATCGTGTAGCATAATCATCCGTTTCGTAGCACTTCTGCTTGGCGTTTCCAAGCGGTAGTACAAAACACCTGACCCTGAGATTTGACTCCGATCGATGGTGATCTCATTGTAGCCTTTGACAAAATCTCCCGTCATTTCTTGCAGTACTTGTCCCGCCAAATCGTAGACGGTAAAAGTTACGTTACTGGCTTCTGGAAGTAGAAAACGTACCTGTGTGCTTTGTTTAAATGGATTGGGATGGTTTTGTAAGAGCTGGAATGGATATGCTTGCTCTCCTTCCTTGAGTTGGGTAAATTTCAATCCTAAGTCCATTCGTTCTGTAAATGCATCATAGGCCTCGACAGCAGTGTATTGCGGATTCAAGCTGATGACTTCGCTCAAGCGAACGGTATTGATCGCTTGAAATGTCATTTGAAATAAGGTTTCGTCTTCCTCTACCGACCATGCTTTTTCGTGGTACCAGTTGCCCATAATGTATCCTTCCTCCAACTTACCCCAACCAAAATTTCGCATCGATAGCCCCGGCAATACGCCTCCTTGCCAATCGATAAAGCCGAGGTCCGCAGTCGAAAACTGAAGGGTAAACTGGTAGCCCAAAATAGACTGGAAATCACTCGCTTTGAAATCAATTGTATAGGTTTCTCCAGCCTGCAATTGTCGATCTTCAAGGGTAAAATGTAACTTTTTATTGGCATTGCGGGTATCCCCTTCCTGTAATGAGTTGGCCTGTGCACTGCCATTGACATCTCCTACTTTAACTCCAATAAAATCTGCTACTACTTCTCCGGATAGACCGTTGATATCATGACGTTCAGGGAAAGTACTGCCAAAGGGATGTGTCGGATCAACAAAAACATAAGACTCGTCAATAAAGCGCCAAGATTGATTGTTGCTAAACTCATCAGAAATGTGCAAGATTACTTTGCTTAGTTCCACCAAGTCAAAGGCCGTTACCGTACCCGAATTATTGATATCCGCCGCAATGATTTTGTAGGGAGAATCCAACAATTCCATACCTAGGATATGCTTACTCATCAAAATCAAATCCATCGTAGATACGCCATTCCGCAAATCATCATTGCGTTGCGGAATAATGCTGTAGTTGTGGTCTAGAGGTAATACAAAATCATAAGTTCCCTCCTCGTCGGTCACCAAACTATTGGTCCAGTTGCTACCATTTCCTTCCACACTCACTTCGGCTGCTTCAATCCACTCGGCAGACTCCGTCAGCAACTGACCACTCACTGTGCCCATAATCGTTTGATCGGGTTTGACCCAAAAGGTTTGTTTAGCAGTCGTTTCATTGCCACATTCATCCGTAGCAATCCACCATCTTTCATAATCAAAATTTTCTCCTTCCTCACAACCGTTGGGATTTCCAATGAACTGATCAAAGAAAGTCAAGGTGACGTTGCCACAAGCATCTTCCACCTCTGGCTCACCAAAAGTTGGTGGAAACTCATCGCAGCCAATCAAGTCGCCTTCTGGTACAAAAGTAAATACTGGTCCCTCTTTATCGGGGTTGACCCAAATGACCGTTTCTACTTGCGCCGTGTTGCCACACTCATCCGTAGCCGTCCACAAACGTTTCCAAGCATAACCATCTATACACAAATCACCACTAATCGACTCCGTAAAAGTCAAGGTAACTTCCCCACAAGCATCTTCCGCAATGGGGAGTTCCCAATCCGGGATGTTGTCACAATCCACATCGGGAGTAGGAGGAACGTAGGTAAATACAGGACCTTCTATATCGGGGTTGACCCAAATGACCGTTTCTACTTGAGCAGTATTGCCACACTCATCCGTAGCCGTCCATAAGCGTTTCCAAGCATAGCCATCCAAACAAAGGTCCCCACTGATGGTCTCCGTGAAAGTAAGATTGACGGCTCCACAGTTG
>JBCCSR010000466.1:0-5137 GCA_039199865.1 Bacteroidota bacterium | reverse complement strand
GAATACTCTCTACAAGGGACCAAGACAATGCTTTGCATTCAATCAACTCTTTTCTCTTTTGAATCTCCGCTACCGGCCAAATGGCGCCATTGGGAATATGGTGTAGCGCAGTGACGATTCCACTTGCTCCGGCCTGTCGGATGTCCCAAAGACTCACTGGATCATCAGGTCCATACCATCGCCACGTTTGTTCCAATTTTTTCATTGATTCGTTAACTCGATTGTTCAATGCATTTTAATTTTATACCCCACTAAAGGCACTAAAGCCTCCATCAACCGGAACGACAATTCCATTGACAAAACTCGAAGCATCATCACACAACCAAAGTAGGGTGCTGATCAATTCTTCAGGTTTTCCAAATCGTCTGGCTGGGGTTTGACCAATAATTGTTTTTCCTCTATCCGTTAGGCTTCCATCTGCATTCAACAACAACTTTCGATTTTGGTCGGCGATAAAAAAGCCGGGAGCGATGGCGTTGACTCGAATGCCTTCGCCGTATTTGGTGGCCATTTCCACCGCCATCCAACGCGTAAAATTATCAATTGCAGCTTTTGAGGCAGAATAGCCCACTACTCTGGTCAAAGGCAATTGGGCAGCCATTGAAGAAATATTGACGATACATCCCTTTCCATTTTTGACCATAGACGGAGCAAATACAACGGTGGGAATGACCGTTCCCAATAAATTCAAATCCGTTACTTTTCTAAATTGTTCCATCGAAAGATCAAAGATAGATTGATCAGGCATGATGGTAGCCCCAGCGAGATTTCCTCCCGCGCCGTTGATCAAAATGTCTATTTGCCCAGCCTTCTTGATAATGCGTTTTGCAGCAGCTTGAACGGATTTTTCATCCAGTACATCGCAGGTCGTTGCATAAATGGTCCATCCCATTTCTTTGAATTCGGCAATCCGCTTTTGCGATTTTCTCCTATTTCTACCAAGGATAAAAACAGTGGCACCAGCCTGGGCTAGTCCTTTCGCAAAGGCACTGCCCAATGTTCCATTTCCTCCGGTGATGACCGCCACTTTTTCCTTCATTATTTTATTTCAATTTTTTGTTTTCTTATTTCGGTGGACACATAACATTACATTTACAATTTGATAATTTTCTTGACCACCCTAATTGCGTTGCTCATTTGTATTTTGACAAAGTAGATTCCTGCTTCTAGCTGACTCAGATTAATTTTAGGATTAGCAGGATCAATCGGAATGCTTGTTCCATCAAGTCCATACAATTGAATATTGGAGATGGATCCCTCCTCCGTTTCTATTTCTAAAACATCCGTAATTGGGTTCGGGAAAATTTTGAGTGGAAAATTTTCAAAACCTTCTAGTCCGACAAGAGCATCAGAAAGGAAAGTGTAAGTATATGCCGAAGAACAAAGGGTTTCGGATTTGGCATACATGCGCAAATAAAATAGTTCACTCAACAACTGATCAAACGGAAATGTGTAAACCGTTTCATTTGCATTAACCTCGGCCCACTCACTAAAGGCAGTTCCGTCATAAGAAATTTCAATGACATAGCCTGACTCATTATCCGCAATGTCTAACCATGAGACAACAATATCCTCATTTATTTTTTCCACGGAAAACCGAGCTGGAGCATCTATAGGAGCACCATTTGCCAATCGCTTGGAAAGCTGTTTTTGGTAAAGAGAAGTAATCAAAGTTTCGCTACCACTAGCTTCAATAAATCCTGATGGCTGCGCGAAAGGGCCTTGTCCCGAAACCATTCCTTGGCATCCAATTCCATAATTTTGCCGATGTGGAGCTTGCTGAATAATTACACTATTCGAACTTGGCATTTTGATATTCCAAGCTACGCTACTGGTAGCCGACCAACCGTGCCCAGTGCCAAAGCTCCCTCGATTGTACAGGCCCAGAAGTCGACTGGTATTCGGGTTGGTAAAGGTAATATTGTCAAAAAGCAGGGCTTGACTCCAGCGCCGATGTCCTTCAGTCGTATTGTAATCTCCATCGCTGATACAGTTGTGCCAAACAATTCCACTTACACTACTGGCCCCATTGCTGACAAAAGCGTGTCGTCCCTCCGATGCTTCACAATTTGTAAATAGAATATTATTGGACTTCCGGCCAACAGTAAAATTATATCGTCTTCCACCATCAATCAGGGAATGAGGAGCTAATGCTTTACAATTTTGAACCGTCACTCGAGAAGCCACATTCATATCAACCATCGCATAGCTAAAATGTAGGCCCGTTACATTAGACAGCCAACAATCTTCAACTCCTCTTAGGAAAATTGCATTTTTTGCGTGGTCTTCAGTCAGTTCCCCATTCGTTAGAATATCAATTCTTAGATTTTCAATACCAATTTGGGTTTTGATATCGCTTTCTGCCAATTGATAGATTTGGGCCGTAGCTAAAGCGTTGTCAAAGTGGTCATAAATTGGAACATCCAAAGTAATTTTTCCATTTTCTAAATTTACTTTGGTAATGGTTCTTTTATAAAAAATATCAATTTCACCTGGAGTCCAAGGCGCATCAGTAGCCGTTCCTCCACCATCAATAGAGGCCAACCAAGCGGCTGTACTCGGATGAAAAAGAATGACCTCATCGCCAATATTGTACAAGTCTGGAGCTCCAATCTGAATGGTTCGAGAACCTGCTGGAACAAAAGTACTCGTAATGGGCGTAAGCGTTCCCGCAACTTGAGCAGTCCAATCTGCCAGCCCCAAACCACCTGCTTCGATGATGTTTCGACTGGATGGTATATTTCCAACTCCGGTGAGTATCGAATTGCTTTCCTCCTCCTCCCCTGCTCCAACTCCACGCAAAATCACCCCCGAAGCGGTCATTTGAAGGGTCCCGTGAATTTCATAATTACCTGCTTGTAGTAGGATGGCCCCTCGTATCCCATTGGCATCTGGAGTTAGATTCGCAACGGAGTCAATCCGCATTTGAATATGTGAAGTATTGTCTCCAGGAATTGGAGAAAGAGTGGCCACTACGGGGGCCAGCGGAATAGCTGCTTCTCCATTTTTGTACCCTGCATAACTAAAATCTACGATCCGATTGTCCTTCTCATCCATAACATAGCGTAGACAGGTTTCACTATCCTCAAAAACAATTGTGGAGGGTACTTGTGCCTGGGCCATTTGCATAGACAAAAACAAGAAGATAGGAAGGCAGCATTTTATTTTATTTTTCATCAGTAGGAGATTCAAAGTGATCGACCCACAAAGTGGGCTGCCAAATCGGATACGTTCTAATGATTTCCTCTGATTTTCTTTCGGGATCTAAAGACTGCCAAGTAGTCAAAAAATCTTCATTTTGGTAGGCCAAGGCTGTAAATAATAAGCCTGGACTTTGAATCGGTAGTTCGTCAAAATATTGAACATCGGGTGCTTTGATCCAATTGGATTTATCCTTGATGTAAGGCAACATAAAGGTCCATGCTTTTTCAAAACGTCCATTTTCACTTTCAAAATTCCAAAGATTATCTTCTTTCGTTGATGCAATCTGACAAAGTACCGCATAACCTTCCAAGTTGAAAAGAGAATAATTGTAAGGCTTGGTTCGGCTTAACTCCTCGGGAAAACTACCATCCTTCGCCATCTGCTCGGGCAGCAATTTTTTGAATTGGAGGCGAGCAACTTCCAGCAAATCTTCTCTTTGGGCCAAATGAGCAAAAGCAGCAAGCTGTGCGGCCCACCAAGTACTGTGATTATTCCCGTGGTCCTTTTCATCCAATCCGTAAGGATGAGTATTGAGCCAATCCGCGTAATCATTGAACCAGTTTTTTAATCCTACAAGTGGTGCTCCTTTTAGATAATCTAGTGAAGCTAAAACTTCTATCGCTTTGGTAATTTCGATCAAATGAATGGAATCAATAATTCCAATTCCACGGCCAGTCACCCTGCCTTTAATCGCTTGAGCATAAAGCAAACTGGGATTCATCAAGGTATTTTTATTGAGAAAAAAAGCATTGAGATGCAGTAGAGCATGAGCGGCATATTTTTCGTTTTTGGTCCATTGATAAGCGGCGACAAGTGTCGCCACCCATCGATTCAAATCCCGCATTGCTTTTCTGTGAGCGACGAAATTATCGGGATTGGATTGACCATCTTTTCGAATGTACGGTCCGTCAGGATCATCGGGATTGGGCCACCAGTAATCTCCTTCGGAGTAGAAATCGTGGATGCCCCCTTTACTTCTAGGACAGGAAAATGTAGTAATCGGTACGGGGGCTTGCTCTAGGTATTGATCTGCCAAGGCAATGAGTTTAGGAGCATCAAAATGAATGATCGAATTTGGTGAACCTATCGTATGCTCTCCTGACTTTACTTCCCCGTTCGTTGGTGCTTCACAAGCCACAACAAATACTATACAAACCAACAAAATTTGAAATATTTTTTTATTCATCAATACTATCCCTAAGAAATGATCCAATTATTTCCCTGATTTTTCGACGAGCTGTTTAAAGCTGTTCGCATTTTTTACTCGATTATTGTCTCTTTCCCACGCACATAAAAACCGATAACGCACCGCTTCCTTTGCATTCGCAAAAGCATAGGCATGGCTTAAATCATCGGCTACATGTTTGGGTTGGTATTTTTTTTCTGCTAAAATCGCCATCCCCAGATTTTCATTGTGAAAGGATTGCTTTCCCCAATTCATTGCGTAGAAGAACTCCTCTACCTCTCCCTGCATAATTTCCGGTAAATGCTTGACGATACCCGTAGCAAAACGCATCCCTTTGGGTAACTGCCCATTGCTTACTTTTAGGTGAATCTCCGACCAAGGCTGCGCCCTTTCCAAACTCCAATCTTGTACCACATCAAAGCGTTTTCCGAGTATGTTTAGATTGTTAAAAGTCGTTCTGAGAGTCGATTTCTGGTCGGTATTTTCGATAATTTCAATCGTCTTGCTCTCACAATCCGAAAAAGTAAAAAGACTATCCTTGTACCAAATAGCTGGACTTCCCAAACCCAGTGAATTGCCTACTTTCAATATATCTGATCCCCAGTTCATAATGTCATGGTATTGCCAGCTTACCGTATCCATCACTAAATTAGCAACCGTTTTTCCATAGATATCAAAGCGATGGCGATGGTCTGCATAATATCGATAAGCCACCAAATCATTTTCCAAAACCGGACCTTCAAACAT
>JBCCSR010000465.1:0-5143 GCA_039199865.1 Bacteroidota bacterium | reverse complement strand
CGCCGGACGGGTCAATGGTCAAAAGCCATGGTCCTGGGTCAAAATTACCCTGCAGATTCTCTTTTTCGTATTATTGATCATTGGCATATGGTATCTACGAGAGAGTGGAATATTGATGGATGACTTTTAGGGCTGCTCCGTTTCTGTCTTCGCCCAATACTTATCGTTCAGACCAACATTCTGGGATTGGATGGAATTTTTTCATGATAACCAGCTGAAATGTTACCAATGTCGACAACTGGAGCATGAGCTCATGTGAATATTAGGACGAACAGTAAAGGGGAGACCCCTTAAAAAGGAAGGGATCAAATTGAAATAAAACGAGCACAACTTTGTATCTTACCGCCCGCTTCAAAAGAAAAAAGCGAACATACATGAGATGCCCCTCACACCAATTAAAAGACATTCTCGTGAGGGAATATAGAGAACCAAATTAACTATGATTCAGGTATTTGTAACAGGAGGAACCTTTGACAAGGAATACAATTTTATTACGGGAGAGTTGTACTTTAAGGATACGCACCTTAAGGAAATGTTTGAGCGAGGTCGATGCACCCTAGACATTGATATTAAAACATTAATGATGGTGGATAGCCTGGAAATGGCAGAACAGGAAAGAGCCATCATTTTGTACAACTGTAGAAAAAGCCGTTATGACAAAATTTTGATTACTCACGGTACCGATCGGATGGTTCATACGGCGAAAGCTTTGGCCGAAGCCAAACTTGAAGGCAAAACCATTGTGCTTACCGGAGCCATGGTGCCCTATGCTTTTGGAACTTCGTCAGATGGTTTTTTCAACCTGGGCAGTGCCCTTGCTTTCGCTCAAACCTTGGCTCCGGGCGTTTATGTGGTAATGAATGGTCGAGTGTTCAACTGGGACAATGTCCGAAAAAATCGGCAAACTGGTAATTTTGAAAGCCTGGAAATGGAAAATGACTAGTGGCAATATAAAGACTTCATCCTCAAATTTTTATCATGGAATACTTTGGTCTTATTTTGGAGATTTTATTTCTTATCTTGGGCATCTATCTCTATCTTTTTACGAGAGGAGTGGTCAACAGTAAAGATCCTGTAATGCAAGAAAAAGCAGATGCCTTTCGGAAAAAAAATGCAGGTTGGATGCGCTTACTTTCTCTTGCCCTGATTGCCGTCATGACCCTCGAAATCATCCTTCACGTTCGCGATTTGATGCAATGATCTCCATTCAAGAGACGGGCCGTTTTTTTGAGCTAGACGCTGCTGGATACATCGTAAACGACACTAGTCGCGACCGGATTCTCCCCGAATTTCTCCCTTTGCTCGCAGCCATTGTTCAGACCTATCAAAAGGAACTCGGAGCACAACTCCACAGTATTTACTTGCGAGGAACCCTGGCCAGGGGGCTATTTTCTGCTATTTCTGATATTGATACTTTTGCTCTGGTACATCAACCTGGTCTCCGGTGGAAAAAGACCAATTGGCCAGTAGAATATCGGAGCAGTTGGCCAGTCATTGGTCGTTTTTCTGGGGAAATTGAAATGATGCTTTCCTCTTTTCAATCCAATTTGAGAAGCAATTATCCCGGTTTAGCCGTCCAAATTAAAACGCAATCTTTGTGTTTGTTTGGTGATGATGTGGCAGCGCAAATTGCGCCCTATCGCATCGAGAGGGATTTGATGCTCAATTCTCCTTGGCTAGCCGCTGATTTGGCTGATTATCAAGCCAATCCATCGCTTGCTAGTGGTCGACAGTTAATGAAAACAATTCTGCGTTCGGGGTTTGAATTGGTTATGCAACGGATGCAAGCATATACGCCTGACCTTTATTTGTGTTATCGTTCATTTACCAAGTTTTATCCTAGACAAGAGAAGTTGATGAAACAGGCCTTGCACAACTATTTGAATCCTACAGATATCGACCAATCCATATCTCAAATCACCGCAGAGCTACTTCCTTTTTTGGAAAGAGAAATTCGCCATCACTTGGGGGATTTGTGATTGTTTGCCAACTGACGAATGGCAGCTAAAATATTGATGATTAGAGGTTTGTGAAGATGGGCCCTTGCGGTTTGATCAAAAGTACTTGATGGGAAAATCTTCCGCTTTCAACTTTAACTCAAAGGGCAACAATTCCCGACATAGATTATAGTTAGGGTTTGCAGTAATTTTATTATTATTGCAATTCGGTCATGATAATATTCAATAATTCACATATGAAAAAAGCGATTTTTTTGATCTTCCTATTTGCCGTTGCTCCTCTCGTGGGCGCTTTCGCGCAAATGGCAGAAATGACAGAAAAGGGAGATGGTTTCTACAATCCCAATAATATCCATGAACTAAGATTGAACTTCGAACAAGGCAATTGGGCTTACTTGCTTGATTCTATTCGAATACATGGTGACGGAATGCTCATTGGAGATGCTAAAGTAGATGGGAAAAATTATGAAAATGCTGGGATTCGTTATCGAGGCTCCAAGTCTTTTACTACCGGAAGCAAGCGAAATGCTTTTCATATCAAACTGAATTATATCAATAAGAATCAAAACCATCAGGGCTACAAAACGCTAAAATTGTCAAACGCCCTGAGAGATCCGAGTATGATTCGGGAAGTATTGTCCTATGAGATTGCTCGACAATACCTGCCTGCACCACAAGCGGGTTATGTCAACTTATATATCAACGACGAGTATTTTGGCCTGTTTGTCAACGTAGAAGCAGTCAATGGTACATTCTTAGAGAAGCATTTTGGCTCCAAATCCAACAGCTTTTTCAAGTGTAGCCCAGACTTGTCTGCGACTCCTATGACGGGTTGTAAGAACAAAATTTTCTCCTCCTTACAATATGAAGAGAACGTGCAATGCTACACGGCGAATTACGAAATGAAATCCGATGAAGGTTGGGATGATTTGATTGAGTTGACCAATATCCTTAACAATGAGCCAGATAAAGTTTCCTCTGTACTCAATGTCGATCGAACCCTTTGGATGCTGGCTTTCAATAATGTATTGGTCAATTTGAGCAGTTATTCTGGGCAGCATAGCCATAATTTCTATCTCTACAAAGATAACTTTGGGCGATTTAATCCGATTGTGTGGGACATGAATTTGGCTTTTGGGAGCTTTAAAAATACCGGGAAAGGCTCGGATCTAAAATTGGCAGAATTGCAAAAGATGGACCCTTTGCTCCATGCAGACAATCCCTCCAAACCATTGATTGCTCAATTGTTGAGGAATCCAGAATACAAGAAAATGTATCTTTCTCACTTGCGGACCATTCTGTATGACCATTTTGTTAATGGAAATTATGAAAAGAGAGCCAAGGAATTGCAAGCGACCATTACCTCTGCTTTCTACAGTGATCCCAATAAGTTTTATCAAAACAGTGATTTTGTGAGTAGTTTGAAAAGTACGATTGGAAGACGCAGTAAAATTCCCGGTATTGTCGAATTGATGTCTTCTCGTGCCAGATTTTTGAAAAAACATCCCGAGGTATCCATCTATCCTCCTGAGGTTGAAGAGGTTAAAGTTTTAAGAAGAGAGCAATTTGCTGCCGCAAATATCAAGACTTTCACCATTCAGGCCAAAGTGAAAAACCGGGCTAAAAGAGTGAAAATCTACTATCGCTCTAATGCTGACGACTTGTTTACCTCCGTATTTATGGCAGACGATGGGAAGAGCGGAGATGGAGAGCCCGGAGACAAAATTTTTGGGGTAACCATTGATCCCAAAGGAGCTTTTGATACCATTCAGTATTATATCGTTACCGAAAATGCCAAAGCAACGGGTTTTGATCCCCCCAATTACATGTTTGAACCCTATACCGCTTCTATACAAGATTTGAATAAATAGACCTTCTCGTGCGTTATGATGGGGATATTCATTATTTTTATTTAAGAGATGCCCTTTCATCAAACCCTTCTTCGATTCAGTTGCACTGAAAATTGAGATTCCATACGGGAGATCATTTTTCAATTGCGTTGGAGTCAAACCGAAGAAGACAAAAAGAAGATACCATGAGTCGTTTTTTATTCATCTGGCTTTTTTGTCTGGCTTATCCGCTGTTTGGACAAGATCTCTACGATGTCCATCGCGTTATTGAGATCAAGCTCCGCTTTGCCGAGCCGGATTGGGAGCAGCACTTGGATTCCCTCAAGCAGGTAGGCAATGATGACCGGATGTTGGCTACCCTCCAATTGAATGGGGAGCAATTCGATAGTGTTGGTGTGCGCTACAAAGGCAACAGTTCTTACTACAATGTACGAAACGCCCAATCTTCCAAACTTCCTTTCAATATCAAGATCAACCATCTCATTAAAGATCAGGAGTTGAAAGGTGGATATAAGACCCTCAAACTATCCAATGTTTTTCGCGATCCCAGTTTTTTACGGGAAGTCATTTCCTACGAAATAGCGCGTGATTATATGGCAGCGCCCAAGGCCAACTACGCGCATGTCTACATCAATGATCGATACATGGGGCTCTACAACTGTACAGAATCAGTAGACAAGGCATTTCTGGAAAAACATTTTGGTCATGGTAAGGGAACTTTGGTGAAGTGTGATCCCACTTGGCATGCCAAACAACCCAAAAGCTGTCCCAAGGGAGACAAAGCCTCTTTGATGTATTTGGGAGATGATCCTGAGTGTTACCAATCTCTTTACGAGTTGAAAAGTAAGAACGGTTGGGAAGACCTTATTGATTTGACTAAAGTGCTCAATAAAGATGTCGAAAACATAGAGAAGATATTGAATATAGACCAAGTCCTCTGGATGCATGCTTTCAACAATGTTATGGTCAACCTCGATAGCTACACCGGCCGTTTGTGCCACAATTACTATTTGTTTAAAGATAGCTTTGGACTCTTCCATCCAGTATTGTGGGACATGAATTTATCGCTTGGTGGTTTTCGTTTTGATGGAACTGGAACGTCTTTGAGTACAGAGAAAATGCAAAAGTTGAGTCCTTTTGTTCATTACAAAAGTCCCAATCGGCCATTGATCAGTCAAGTCCTACAAAATTCTTTATACCGAAAGGTGTACATTGCTCACATGCGAACGATCCTGGGCGAGTATTTTGCCAATGAAAAATACCTGAGTCGAATGCAACAGATTCAGCAAAGCATCGATTTTCACGTCAATCGAGATACCAACAAATTGTATACCT
>JBCCSR010000464.1:0-5152 GCA_039199865.1 Bacteroidota bacterium | reverse complement strand
GAGGGATTTTTCCTCTAATCCGATACCTATAAATTACCCCCTATTTCTGGTCGAGTCGGACGGATGAAACGACCTTCTTTGCCAGAAATAGGGGGTTCTTTTATGAAATGACGAGCAGTCTTTACAAATCAGGTTAGCCCTTTACTTCGGGTTCCTTGTTTAGAAATTTTTCGACAAATTGCAGAATCTTTCCGTAGGCTTCAATTTGGTTTTCCTTCTTGACAAATCCATGGCCTTCATCTTCAAAAAGCACGTATTCTACTGGAATATCGTTTTTGCGCATTGCTTCGACCATCTCATCTGATTCGACTTGTAAGACTCTAGGATCTTCCGCACCTTGCAATACCATTACTGGATTGACAATTTTGTCCGCATGGAAGAGAGGAGAAATATTGTAGAGGCGGACGGAGTCCTGAGCGGGGTCTCCCATTTCCAGATACAAGGCGTCTTTGAAAGATTCCCACCAAGGGGGAATGCTCTTTAGGGTACGCAACCAATTGGTCACTCCAAAGATATTGACCCCAACTTTAAAGGCTTCTGGCGTATGGGTCATGGCCCGCATGACCATAAAACCACCGTAAGAACCACCGATAATGCCAATTTTATCTTTATCGATGTAATCGAGCGAAGCGAGATAGTCTCGACCAGCAATACAATCTTTTAGGTCGGCTTCTCCATGGTTGCGATCGTCCATTTGGAAAAACGTTTTTCCATAACCACTACTTCCTCTATTGTTGACCATTAGAATGGCGTAGCCATGATTGACCAAATACTGGACCATGGCATTGTAGCCCATTCGCGATTGGCCACCAGGACCTCCATGTACGTAAACCATTGCCGGGACAGGGTTAGCAGCGCTGGCTTGCTTGGGTTTGTAATAGATGGCTGGAATGTCTAGCTGATCGAATGATTTGAAGCGGACTACTTCGGCGGCAACCAAATCGCTTTGATCAATTTCGGCGTTTAGCGTATTGCTCAGCTTTTTATGGCTTCCATCTGCGAAATTGTAGATGTACAAATTGCTCGTATTATTAGAGCTTCCTACGTAAAAGGACATTAGTTTTTCGCTGTTGGAAAAGTTGACAGAAGTAATATTGCCACCAGGGAATTTGGGAAAGTCAACGATCTTGTCCGTTTCCACGTCTCTGATTTGTACCACGGTTTTGCCATCTTCGTTGGTCCCAATGACTCGGTACTTTCCTTTTTTAGAGAAGTACGCATAGGAGATGTCCCAGTTGGCTTCCTCTACTTTCTGATGCTCACCAGAGGCGATATCATACTTTTTTAGAAAATTGAATTCTGATCCGTGATTGGTCAAATAGTAGAGGGTTTTGCTATCAACGCTGAAGTCGGCCGCTTGATGAGCTGCTTGCTCCGTTGATATTTTTTTGGTTTCTCCACTTTCAAAATTGTGGATAAATAAGTCGGAATCGTTGGTGTTGATAGACTTGGATAGTGCCATGTAGTTTTTGTCATTAGAAATGCCTCCAAAATTGTAGCTCTTATCATTTTGGTAGATCATTTTGGGTTTGAGATCAGAGAGGCTGACCTCATAAACATCCATGTAGCGTTGATCCCGAACATTCCAGCTGATGAAAAAACTTTTTTGATCATTGGCCCAGCCATAAAAAGAGGCCCTACTTTCATCTCCCGGAGTCAGTTCTAAGATGGTACCATCTTCATTTCGTACGAACAAATGGTAGCGCTCATTTCCTCCTTTATCGCTGGAATAGATAATGCGGTTATCATTAGGGAAAAAGGATCTCGGACGGATCGTTTCCTCTGATTCGGTGAGGGGAACCATCGCTCCACCTCCAACCGGCACCGTGTAGGCGTTGAAAATACCGCTTTGATTGTTGCCCACTAAAATTTTGGACTCATCGTGTGAGAAACTTCCTCCGAAGATCGAAGTATTGTCCATGAACTGTTCAACGGTGTACTGTTTAAGATCGGCAGGTTTCTCATTCACAGTCTTATCTTGCTGACAAGCCATTAAAAGGCTGAGGCAGCAGCATAAAAAAAATGTATTTTTTTTCATAGGTGAGTTTTTTTGGTCAAATGAAAGAGTAGAAAATTTTCAACGAGGTGAAATTAAAGAAAAAAGTGAAAACGACCTTTAAAATGGGACCAATAGAAGAGGAGAATAGACCGGAAAGGACAAAAGAAAGATAAAAAACTGTTTCAGAACCACTTATAAACAAAAAACCCAACGAATCTAAGATTCATCGGGTTTGTTTTTCCTTGTGAAATCGCTCACAAGGTTGCCTCCTATTTCCTAGTTTTAATATCTTCCAAATACCGTTCCAATTCTACTTCATCATAGATTAAAACTTCTCTAGCTTTGCTTCCTTCGCTAGGACCAACGATTCCGAGTGCTTCCAATTGGTCCATAATTCGACCGGCTCGGTTGTAGCCCAACTTGAGCCGACGTTGGATCATGGAGGTGGAACCATGCTGGTTTTGAACTACCAAACGGGCAGCATCGGTGAAATTTTCGTCCAGTTCGGAAACATTTACGCCACCTTTACCGTGGCCTTCATCGTCTCCGTGGAATTCGGGGAGGAAGAATGGAGTAGGATAACCAGGCTGTTGAGCGATATAATCGATAACTCTTTCTACTTCGGGGGTGTCGACAAAAGCACATTGCAAACGAATCAGGTCGCTGCCAAAAGAAAGCAGCATATCTCCCCGACCAATCAGCCGATCGGCACCTCCAGTATCGAGAATGGTTCGGGAATCCACTTTTGCGGTGACTCGGTAGGCGATCCTCGCCGGGAAATTCGCCTTGATGACCCCCGTGATAATATTGACGGAAGGCCGCTGTGTTGCGATAATGAGGTGAATCCCTACGGCTCGCGACAATTGCGCCAAACGTCCAATGGGCAATTCGATTTCTTTACCAGCCGTCATGATCAAATCAGCAAACTCATCAATGACAATGATGATAAAAGGCATGAAATGATGACCATTATTGGGGTTCAACTGCCTTTGGACAAATTTTTCGTTGTATTCCCTAATGTTTCGCGCTTTGGCTTTTTTGAGCAAATTATAGCGCGTATCCATTTCAATCAGCAAAGAATTGAGGGTGTGAACGACCTTGGTGGTATCAGTAACGATGGGTTCGTCCAACCCCGGAAGATAAGCCAAAAAGTGTTCGGCAATTTTGCTGTAGGGAAACAATTCGACCTTCTTGGGATCAATTAGTACAAATTTAATCTGAGAAGGGTGTTTTTTATAAAGCAAGGAGACTAGGATGACGTTGATCCCCACTGATTTACCCTGTCCGGTAGCCCCGGCAATGAGCAGGTGAGGCATTTTAGCCAGATCCGCGACAAAGACTTCATTGGAAATGGTTTTTCCAAAACCGATGGGCAGATCCATTTTGGCCCGCTTGAACTTATCTGAAATCAAGACCTCTTTGAGCGAAACGATTTGCTTGTTTTTGTTGGGGACTTCAATACCGATGGTTCCCTTTCCAGGAATTGGTGCAATGATTCGAATCCCCAAAGCAGCAAGACTTAGGGCAATGTCGTCTTCCAGATTTTTGATCTTGGAAATTCGGACACCAGGAGCTGGAACGATCTCATAAAGGGTAACGGTTGGGCCAATTGTCGCTTTAATTTTGATGATTTCAATCTTGTAATTCAGTAAGGTCTCAATAATTTGATCCTTATTTTGCTCTAGCTCCGCCCGATCAATTTCTACTTTTTGGTCGGCGTAATCATTGAGTAAGGCCAGTACTGGATGTTCGTAAGAGGATAGTTCTAGCGTGGGATCGTAGGGTTCGCCATGATTGGCATTTTGTTGCTCGATCACCATCCCTTTCTGATTTAAAGGATTGGAAATGGTTTCCTCTCCTTGGGGTATGGGGGTAGGAGCAGGAGTGCTAATTTCCAGCTTGGCCTCTCCGGTTTTGAGTGATTCTGGCCGTTTACGCATTTTCTTTTCTTCTAATTCGAAGGAAAGCTGTCCATCCTGAAGTTCTTCAGCATCGCCATTTTCGGTCCGAACCACTTCGGGACGAGGGGGCTGGCCACTGTCAGAGGTGGCACTGCCATTGCCATTCACTTCTATTGCGAGGTTGGGATTGGCTACTTTTTCTGCGCGTGGTCGCAAGGCCGGTAGAGGTTTGGGCTTGGGTTTGGGGCTGGCTTTCTTTTTTTTCTTAAAGAACCGGCCACTGATAAGGTCATCGAAAAAGTATTTGATATTCTGGAGTACGCTTTTTCCCGTCATTTCATTGAAATTGGGGTTGAAAGACCAGACGCAAGCGCCAATAACCAAGAATAGGAGCAAGGTGACCATTCCGACGGTTCCCACAAAGTTGGTGAGCCAATTGCTTACCCCTTCTCCAAAGGCTCCACCCCAGGAAAATTCACTATTGCTAAATAAAAACTCAAGTAAGACCGATAGGAAAAGCAGCAGCAAAAAGGAATTCCAGATCAAACCAGTATGCTGACGCACCGGAATTCCCTTGACGGTAGCTAGACCTACTGTCCCAAAAAGGAAAACGAAGATAAAAGACGGAAGTCCGAAGCCCCAATAGAAGAACATGTTGGAAATGATGGCTCCCAGACGACCTAGCCAGTTGTCCATTTCGATTTCGCCTTGGAGCAAAAGACTCCAGGAAAATTGGAGCACGCGATCTTGATCGGTTTGCCAAGTGAAAATATAGGAGCTAAAAGCAATAAAGAGGTAGAATGCTAGAAAGACGCATAGAACGCCAAGTAGCTTAGGGATGCGTTCGTCATTGATCCCAAGATTTAAGGAAAGCTGGCCAAAAGCACTTTTCTTCTTTTTTTCGCCGCCATACTTTGTTAATTCTAATTTAGTGTTTCACATGTTATGTCTTCCTCAGACAATTTGATTCAGAAAAATACGCTATCAGGATTCCCTCCTTTTTTGCTGAGTTCTTTCATGGTCTGAGTCAAGCCTATTCAATGTAGACTTTTTGATGTCCTATTTCATTCTAAGATAGACAGTTATTGGCAAAATTAGGCATTAAAAATTGAAATTACGAACATTCCAGCTTGAACTTGTGGTCTTAAGCGCAAGTGGAAAGCCTGTAAATTGACAACTTTGGCCTAAATAATTCGGTCAGTTTTGGGAGCAAAGCTATTTGTCGGGCACTTTACCCGCCAATGATTGGCTT
>JBCCSR010000463.1:0-5153 GCA_039199865.1 Bacteroidota bacterium | reverse complement strand
GGCATCCTCTTGGGTGCGGTCTGTTTGATTGTTTATGTTGAAGTGAAACCTTGCTTATTCGGGGCAAGGTCTTCGATTTCTTTCGATTCTTTTTATCGGACAAGGGTCAATATTCGGACATAATTACCGAGCTGACTCCCCGTCAGGTAGAGGTCTTTTATTCAAAAAAGCTATCGTATTGATTGGTATGCCCTTCAATTTTAATTTTTCGCTTGACGGGTTCATTGAGGTCGAGAACGTTTCCTTCGTCCATAGCGTCCAAAACCAAGGTATCTTTTTCCTCTCCGAGCAAGAGAGATACGCCTTCGCTTTCCCATTTTTCCAACATCTTCAGGCCTTCTTCCTCGAACACTCCATTCTGTAAATCCACCGAGTCCATGAAGTTGGAGGACATGTCCATGAATCGCTCCATCTCCCCTACTTTTTGGCTAACATCATCAGCAATAGCTTCCAAGGCTAAGTCAAACATGTATCGTTTATCCTTGTCACCAGCGATGATATTCATAGCAGATTTCATGGCAGAATTACTGGCGTGAATGGCCTTGCGTTCTTGTTCTTTTACTTCTACTTGATCTTTAATATCCTCCATCAAAATTTCAGAATTGTCGTACATCTTATTGAGTACGCGATACAATACTTCCATCTTTTTATACAAATCTTCCAGGCGCATGTTGGACTCCTTGAGTCGTCCTGCCTTTCTAGATTTGAGGATCATTACTTTTTGTTTGTTTTTGGCTCTAGCCTTACTGGCCAAATTCAAGTTGCTTTCAATTTGCCGTTGGTTGTTTTTGATCAGTTCCTTCATCTTGTGCATCTGTCCGCGAAGTTTACTGATTTGCTTATTCATTTTACGGAGATTTCCCTTCAAGTCATCTACATAAGATTTGAGGATACCGATAGGATCGAGTTGAACAAATAACCCGGTAATCCAGCGCATAACGCTCTTGTACATATAGCTAATCAAGCCACGTGCTTTGGGATCGAGGGCCACGAAGATAAGGGCACCCAAGACCATCAGCATTCCTGCCAGATAAAGCGTATTTTGGGTAAGACTGATTAAAAAAGGCAAGGCTGTAGCAAACAAAAGGCCACCGCCAATAACAAGACCTGCTAGCACAATTGCCCCCGTAATTCCTTCCGGACGTTTCCAAAATGATTTAGGTTTGTAATCTTTAAATTCCGTCATGCTACTATTGTCAATTATAATTGTTTTTAATATCGGAGATTAGGTTTGATTAAAAGGACCTTTGATCTTTGAGGGCCATTGGCTTCTTTCGGAAAAGGAGAACAGAATCAATGCTTTTGATGCTGAATATCGGCACTTCATCTCTAGTCAAATGTATCGTACTATGGTTTAGATGGTCCTAGGTATTTTTTGATATTGGCAATATCTTGCTGAATTTGCTGAAGCAAGACATTGAACGTGGCATTGAAATTGGCTTTGGTGTTTTCCACTTTGATGGTAGAATTGGCAATTTCGTTGCGCATTTTTTCCATTTGCTGTTGATGTTGATCAATTTCCTGGGTCAGCTTTTTGATTTGTGCCGATTTGTGTTTGATCATATCATCCAATTGCTGAATCGTCTGTTCGCGATTACCAATTTGCTTCGATCGCTGGTTCTTCAGAGCAGATTGAAACTTTTGTTCCTCTTTTTTAAGGACATTAATGTACACCTGCGCAGTATCGACTAGCTTTTGGGGAGTCGTCCCCATAGTTTGCGCCATTGCGAAGGCCGACTTGAAACGCGTGGCCTCATCCATTGGCATTTTAGCCAGAGATTGTAACGATTGCTTGAATTCCAGATAGTCAAAGCCTTCAATATTGTTTTTATCAAGGGCTCCAAGTAAGATATTCATGAATTTTTCGGTTACTTCTCCTTCACCAACGACGGCGGGGATCTCAGGGCTGGATTTTTTCGCAGGATTGGCGACCATATCTTCTTCTACGGGCGCTTCTTTTTTAGAAGGTTTGCCAGATTCATCCTCCTCAATAAATAACGATTTTAGCTTTTTGAACATTTATGTGGTATTACGAAGTAGAACGCATAAAAATACAGTCTGTTGAGACGAAATCCAAAGGAATAGATTAATCCCTCTGATTTTTCTACAAAGTAAGAAAAAAACCATTAAACCTACAACTTAAAGCGGCTTTAATCAGGAGGCTAAACGAGCTATTTTGGGAGCATTTTTCAAAGAAATTGTACAATTTTTTCTTTCTTTGCAAACTATGAGCTCAACCAATAAAATCAACGTATCTTCAGAAATTGCTCCCTTGAAAAGGGTCATTGTTCATCGCCCCGACGAGGGCATCTCCAGGGTTTCTCCCCGTAAAGCCGAAGAATTGCTCTTCGATGATATTGTACACCTTCCCAAAATGCAGGAAGAGCACGATATCTTCACCGCCATCTTACGCGCTTTTCTGGGAAAAAATAAGGTCTTAGAAATCCAAGACCTATTACTAGAAGCCCTCAAAAGTACCGAGGATCCCAATGAGGAGATGATCGAGAAAATCATCGATTACGAGGAATTGCCTCCAAGTTACAAATTCATTCTACAGGACCTGAGTTACGAGGAGTTGGTCGAAGTACTGATCACCGGCTACCTCAAAAAAGAGGATCACATCCTCTTCGATCCCATTCCCAACTTTATTTTCACCAGAGATATTGCGGTGACCATCAACGACCATGTTGTGATAACCAAGGCATCAAAAGCCGCACGGTTTCGGGAAAATTTTATTACCAGGTTTATTTTTTGGGCCCACCCCACCTTCAGAAAGATGCGAATGGAGGGTAGAATCATCAATATGAATACGGTTGATCTGTTTCCCCCCTCCAAAAAGGGAGAATCGGTATCCATCGAGGGAGGCGATATGATGGTCATCAACAAAGACTATCTCCTGATTGGTTGTAGCGAACGAACGACGGCCCATGCCGTACATTCCCTAAAAAATGCTTTGTTCCAAAAAGGGGTCATCAAACACGTGGTACAGATCAATATCCCAGCAGATCGTTCTTACATGCACATCGATACCATCTTTACTCAAATCAATCACAACCACATTGCCGCCTACAAACCCATTATCGTTGATGGCTTTGCCTCAAATGTTGAAGTCCATAGCCACGACGGAAGTACCCGAGTGTATCCATCGGTAAAAACTTTCTTTTTAGAGGAAATTAACCCAGATATGGAGTTCATTTTAGCGGGGAATGGAGAGTCACCCTACCAAGAAAGGGAACAATGGACGGATGGTTGTAACTTGGTGACCATCAAACCTGGCGTAGCGCTAACCTATGATCGAAACCCAAAAACGGGTGAGGCGTTCAAGGCCGCAGGATATCAAGTGGTACATGCTGTAGATCTGTTGGCAGATTTTGAAAGTGGAAAAATGTCTCCAGAAGAGGTGGAAAACACCATTATCAATCTTCCATCCAACGAATTATCAAGGGCTCGTGGAGGTTCTCATTGTATGACCTGTCCGATTGAAAGAGGCAGCTAAACCACCGGCATGTTTACGCACCAAACAAAAATCAGAGTCCGCTACGGAGAAACGGATCAAATGGGTTATCTGTATTATGGTCACTACGCACAGTATTATGAGGTCGGCAGAGCGGAAGCCATTCGTTCACTCGGCTTATCCTACAAATCAATGGAAGTGGACCTGGGAATACTCATGCCGGTGATGACCCTCAACATGCGTTATGTCAGGCCAGCTCATTACGATGAGCTACTCAGCGTACAAACGCAGCTGAGAAGACTTCCCAATCGAACCATTACTTTTCACGTAGAAGTGTACAATGAGCAGGCACAACTGGTCAATGGTGGTTTGGTCAAGCTATGCTTTTTGGATGCCAACAGTAAACAAAGTGTTGAAGCTCCTCGTCAACTCATTGAAAGATTGAAACCATTTTTTGACGAAGGGACGGCCCTCGCTTAGTCCAATTCGAGGCAAACGCATCAATTTGATGGTAGAACCTAGCCTTCATTTGAAACGTTAAGTACTTTAGTATTTGATTGAGGTTTGATATAAAACTCATATTTAGCTTTAAGCAGCGGTGAAAATTCCAAGCATAAAAAAGATTCAATCGACAATTCTTCAGCATCCACTACTGCTGAAAGTGGTGCAATGGGCCAAAAGTCGCTCATTGCCTGGCTTTTACGATCAATCGATTTACGATGTCTTGATGTTTGTCTATCGAGAAATTCAGCGGGAGGGCTTGTATACGCGTGCCAACTCCATTGCTTACAGCTTCTTCCTGAGTTTGTTTCCCGCCATCATTGCCTTATTTACCCTCATCCCCTACCTATTGCCTTTCATCTTCAATGATGTTGTTTTACATTATCTACCGGATGAAACCGCCCTGGTGTATCACCCCAGTGGAGGGGTTGACTACAATGAAACCCTGATCACACAGTTGCGGGAATTACTGCCCAATTTCACCGGGAAAGAACAGGTCATTGTTTTCTTTAGGGATCTTGCCACTCAACCCCGAACGGGCATGTTTTCCATTGGTTTTGTACTTGCCATTTTCTTTGCCTCCAATGGAATGATGACGATGATGAGTGGTTTTGAGAAATCTTACATGACGACCTTCCGCAAACGGAGCCCTGTTCGCAAACGGATTATTGCTCTGTTCTTGATCAATTTGATGGGGGGAATGGTCATTGCCTCGGTCTTATTATTAATTTTGGGCGACTCTGCTCTCAACTGGATTTTTGGTTATTTGAATGCCGATGAATTCAATCACCTTGGCCTAGATTTTTTGCGCCTATTGATTTTGGTAGCTCTACTTTACTTTGGCATTACGCTCATCTATCGTTTTGGAGCGGCTACCAAAAAACGCTTTCGCTATTTCTCTCCGGGAGCTGCGCTCGCTTCTGTCCTATCGATCCTCTCTACCACTGCTTTTGCCTTTTATGTCAATAATTTTGGCGTATACAACAAACTCTACGGTTCAATTGGAACCATCATCGTCATCATGCTTTGGATTCAAATCAATGCTTTGATTCTGTTAATTGGCTTTGAACTCAATGCCAGTATTGCGGTCAATCGCGATCTGAGTGAAGGGAAGAAACAAGTGAGCACTTCCTAGCAACACAAATGGCGCTGTCCCCTCGCCACACTCAACAAAATATTGACCTTTCAAATTTCTCTC